>JAEUVK010000055.1 GCA_016787135.1 Chitinophagaceae bacterium
GTACTGGATGACCACTGAGCCCGGCACATACTTCTTCAGGTCTGTTTTGTATTTGATAAGATCAGCGTAATCCTCTTTGATCTTTTTATCTAAGTAGGGAATGGCAGTGGCAAGTACCTGTTTGAGCTTCGCATCCTGGCCCGTCGCTACGGCATTCAGTTTTTTCAAATGACCGATACCGGTGATGATGTATTGCGTCATGTAGCGGTCATCCGGTCCGCCTTTGAACCAGACAAAACCGCCGTTCTCACTCTGCATCTGTTTCAGTTTTTCATACGAACTGTTCAGTTGTTCACTCATCCGGATCATGTCAAACAGCAGGGCGATATTCTTTTTCTGTTCCGTTTCTGTTTTCGCCTGCAACACCCAGGGTGTTTCTTCCAGTAAAACGGCTTTCAGTTCCTGGTTCTTTTGCAGGTTGGAAAGAAGAGCAGCCGTATCTTTTGTTTTCCATTGCTCAAATACCTGTTTGATACGGGGTGATGAATTGGCGATCATTGCCGCTAATGAGTTCGCATAATAACGGTTCCAGGTTTGCTCGGCACAATCATAAGGATACTCCATCAGGTAAGGTAATGACTGTACCGCATACCAAACCGGGTTAGAAGTGTATTCAACAGTGAGCGAATGATGCTGTAAAGTTCCAGAGGTCCCAGCTTTCAAAAGTTTTTCAAAGGTGAAGTTCTTCGTGCCGCTGCCACGCATATGGATCGGCATACTTTCCGTCACGAGCATCCGGTTGGTGAGCACAGGGAGCATGTTTTCTTCACCATCACTAAAGGCCCCCTCCAAACCTCCCCCCAAGGGGGAGGCTTTCGCCACGATCCTCCATGTCAGCGCATCATTGAACTGGTAAGGTACTTCAATGGGATATTTGACAGCGATGCTTTGTCCTGCCGGTACATTGAAAGACTGTATCAATGCCGTATTCTTAAAATCTGCATTCACCGGTTGGTTGGTGGAGGCGTTGAATAACTGCAGTTCTGCCTGTCCCGTTAATTCCTTATCTGTCAGGTTCACCACTTTGGCGCTGAACTCCATCTTATCTCCCTGCCGCATGAAGCGGGGCGCATTGGGCTGCACCATCAGTTGTTTTTGTGTCACGATCTCTTTACTGCTATAGCCCATTGCCAGGTCTTTGGTATGTGCTAATGCCTGGAACTTCCATTTGGTTAATGCTTCCGGCATAGTGAAGGAAAATTCAATAGCGCCGTTTTCATCTGTTTTCAGATCAGGGAAAAAGAAAGCGGTTTCGTTGAAGTTCTTGCGGATTTGTACTTGTTCCCCTGGAATAATTTCTTTTTGGTCTAATATGTCTATCAAACCATCTTTGTCTGAGTCATCGTTTTTCAATACCGAAACAGAACCTGTCAAATCTTTTCTTTTCTGAGTTGCATATCCGGTGACAACGACTTCATTCATTGCAATACCCGGAGCTGCGGCTATTGCGGAATCACTTATAGCCACGGCGCCCAACGCTTCTGTTCTGTAAATCTCTCTCCTTAATGTATTCAAAAAATTGCGACTTGCGACTTCAAAAAGCCTATCATAGTCTTTTGGATAGTGCTTCATTGTTTGATAGTCTGCATATTTGGGAATTGAATTTACTAGATAGAAATTCTGATTCCCATTCCATGTGATCCTGCCTGAATAATTTGACCAAATTGATGGCTTATACCAATAATGCGGGTAAAACTGGTCCAGCGAGGCATCATACATGCCCGCCAGCATTTCTGCCGCCACTTTTTCATTTTTATAGCCGGCCAGCTTTACTTTCCATTTCTCTTCACTGCCGGGCAGGGTCTTGTCGCGGAAAGTGGCATATTCGATCTGCAGGTCTTTATTGCTCCACGGCACCTGTATCGTTTCGCTGAACTGGTGAAGCCGGTTGTGTTTGATAAATACATAACCCACCCCATAGCCGCCACGGTCTGCTTCGGTAGCGGAGAAGTCAAAGGAACGTTTTTCGTTGTTAAGGTTGAGGAAGGTGAAGGTATCGGGTGTCAGTTGTCGGGTGTCAGTTGTCCTATTTAACTGTTGTACGATAAATAAGTTGTCGGCAGAGGTTCCCAGTTTGATCGTTGTCTTTTCTCCCGGCTCTATGGGTTTGCTTTCTTCTGTCCACAGGTATTGCGGGTGTCTTAATTGCTTACTTTTCTCATCAAATAGTTCGATGTACTTTATATCTTTTACCTCTTCGCCGTTCTTATCTTTTGTAACGATCTCCACTGTATAAAAACCCGGTGTCCATTTTGAATGTTGAATGTTGAATGTTGAATTAGAAGAAGAAGAGTCACTCTTTTCAAAGACCACCTCATCTCTTTCCCAACTCTTACTATCACTTTCGTTGTCGTACTCATCATAGTGGAAATAGCCGGTGTATTCCTGTTTGTTCATCACAAACTGGTCAGGACGCTGCCAGTAACGGCTCCGGATCAATCTTTTTTCTTCTTTGAGTTTTGTGATCGTCACCTTTATTTTAGCCGGTTCAAATTCGTCATTCATGTTCTCTGTACGGATAGAAATGTTCTTCAGACTGTCCGCCGGTAATTTTTCATCTATCTCTGCTTTTAATAATAACGCTTTATAGCTGACGGAAACGGATTTCTCCCCGCTTCTTGTCTCGCCATTGATGTCGGTGACATCGGCATAAACAGTATAATCAAATACCGGTTCAAATTTTTTATCGATCTTCAGGTCGGGAATAGCGGTGAACTCTACCACGAATTTTCCGTCTTTGTCAGTTGTAGTCTCACCATGTGTTATTTCCATTCCTTCTGTGGGCGGCTGCCACCATTTCCAGAACATCCAGGGATATAAAAAGCGTGGCTGACGGACGACACGGTATTTGACAACAGCTCCATCCACATTGTTGCCTGCATAGGCTTTTGCGACACCGGTGATCTTTATTTTATCGTTCACCTTGTACGTGCCTTTCAGCGCTTCGTATTCCACATAGAACTTAGGACGCTTGTATTCTTCCACCCGTATAGTAGCAGCGCCTCTTCGTGATTCCATTTGTATGGAGAATTGCCCGTTCATGACACCCTGCGGCAACTGAAATTTTCCGGAGAAGCTGCCGTATTCATTTGTCTCCACATTCAGCGAGTCTATCTTCTGGTGATTAGCATCAAAGAGATACACTTTTGTTTTGTAACTGGCCCGTATGCTGCTTTTGTTGTTCTCATTGTTCAGTATTGATATCCCTTTGAAGTAAGCGGTCTGGCCCGGCCGGTAAATACTCCTGTCGGTGAAGAGCCAGGTAAAAACGTTTGCTTCTATGTCCTTATCGGGTTTTGCTTCGTTGTTGTAGTAATAATAGTTAGTGGGCTCGTCTAAATAAAGATGATCGTTATTGTAAGTGATGTCGAGATAGTAGTTGTTATAGTAATCATTGTTGTTTGTCTTTTTCTCTATCCTGAAATAACCGTTGGCATCTGTCTTGTACAACTTCAGTTTTTCCCGGATGTATTTCGAAACTTTATAGTCGTATCTCTGCTGCCATACTTGTACGGCGGCAGAAACCAATGGTTGCCCGTTGTCACGATTCAGTACAAAGAAATGATCATTGCTGTTGACATAGCTGATTGA
>JAEUVK010000075.1 GCA_016787135.1 Chitinophagaceae bacterium
CCTCATAAGCGGAGACGGTTTCATGAATACAAGACCGGGCCGGTGCATTTGTAGTACAGCGGCGGGTGATATGCCCGCTTCATCATATACAGTTATCATCGATCAGGGCTTCGCTTCGGCGGGGCCTTTTTGTTTTGCTGCGGTATCAAGCTGTTGACTTATTCCAGATTCTTTATGTTCTTTTTCCCTTGATGGAAAAAGAACCAAAAAGATCAAGCCGATCCGATGCCGTGCATTCTATAAACTGAAGATTTCCTGCGGCGGATCGGCATTACCACTCCGCTTTTCGAAGGGCCTCCTGAGCAAAACCCCGCTGCGTATTATGATGAAGACTCTAAATGCGCTGCTTTTTCGCTTACTTTTTTAAAGCTGTAAGTGCCCCATAGCAGGCGAAAAAGAGGCGCCGGAAGTTTTTTTAGCGGGTGATGAGGGATTGACAGTCCTTCAATACTCTTTGTAACGTTGCGCCTCTGCGTGAAACAAAAAACCCCGGGAAATTCCCGGGGTCGAAGTATTTAAGATTGCTGAGGTTTATTTCGCAAATTCAGCCCGTATCACGTTCAGTGCGCCGCCGGCTTTGAACCACTCTATCTGCTGTTCATTGTACGTGTGGTTCACGGTAATCTTGTCAACAGAACCGTCCTTATGATTCAATACAACTGTCAATGGTTTGCCGGGAGCAAAAGAAGTGAGGCCCACGATATCAATACTATCATCTTCCTGTACTTTATCGTAATCAGCCTTGTCAGCAAAGGTCAGTGCAAGCATGCCCTGTTTCTTCAGGTTGGTCTCGTGTATGCGGGCAAAGCTGCGTACGAGGATAGCACGTACACCCAGGTGACGCGGTTCCATCGCTGCATGTTCTCTTGATGAGCCTTCTCCATAGTTCTCATCTCCCACTACGATGCTGCCAATGCTGGCGGCTTTGTAAGCACGGGCAGTAGCCGGTACCGGGCCATACTCGCCACTCAACTGGTTCTTTACCGAGTCGGTTTTCTCATTGTAGAAATTAATTGCCCCGATCAGCATGTTGTTGCTGATATTGTCGAGGTGGCCGCGGAACTTGAGCCAGGGACCCGCCATCGAGATATGATCGGTGGTACATTTCCCTTTGGCTTTGATCAGGAGTTTCAATCCATGCAGGTCAATCCCTTCCCATGCTTTGAACGGTTCGAGTAACTGCAACCGTTTGGAATCAGGGGCCACTTTTACCTGTATGCCGCTGCCGTCTTTGGCAGGCGCCTGGTAGCCGGCATCATCCACTGCAAAACCTTTGGGAGGCAGTTCAAAACCGGTCGGTTCTTTCAAGGCTACGTCCTCTCCCTTTGCATTCTTCAGTTTATCTTTTAAAGGATTGAAGGCAATAGAACCGGCGATGGCCATGGCAGTCACGATCTCGGGTGATGCTACAAAAGCATGCGTGGAAGCCAACCCATCATTACGTTTCGCAAAATTTCTGTTGAAAGAAGTAATGATCGTGTTCTTCCTGTTCGGATCGTCGATATGCCTGGCCCATTGCCCGATGCAGGGCCCGCAGGCATTGGCCAGCACCACTCCCCCTACTTTTTCAAAGGTATTGATGAAGCCATCCCTTTCGATGGTATAACGTACGAGTTCACTGCCGGGAGTGATGGTAAACTCAGAATTCGCTTTTAACCCCTTGCCTACCGCATCCTCAACAATCGAAGCGCTTCGACTGATATCTTCATATGAAGAGTTGGTACAACTACCGATCAATGCTACTTCTAATTTTTCAGGCCAGCCGTTTTCTTTTACAGCTGCCGCCATTTTGGAAATGGGTGTTGCAAGGTCAGGCGTGAACGGACCATTCACATACGGTTCGAGTGTACTGAGGTCGAGTTCCAGTACCTGGTCATAGTATTTTGCAGGATCCGCCATTACTTCTTCATCCGGGCGAAGATGCGCTTTGATACCATCGGCCAGTACGGCCACTTCTTCGCGGCCTGTGGCTTTCAGGTATGCGCTCATCTTTTCATCATAGGCAAACAAGGAACAGGTCGCTCCTATCTCTGCGCCCATGTTACAAACAGTGCCTTTACCGGTTGCGCTCATGCTATCAGCACCCGGTCCGAAGTATTCAACGATAGCACCGGTACCGCCTTTTACCGTCAATTGTCCTGCTACCCATAGGATCACATCTTTACAGCTTGTCCATCCGCTCATTTTGCCGGTGAGTTTTACACCAATGAGTTTTGGCATTTTCAATTCCCATGGAAGGCCGGCCATTACATCTACTGCATCCGCGCCACCTACACCGATAGCCACCATACCGAGACCGCCTGCATTAGGCGTATGAGAATCCGTTCCGATCATCATACCGCCGGGGAATGCGTAGTTCTCGAGCACCACCTGGTGAATGATACCGGCGCCGGGCTTCCAGAACCCGATACCATATTTATCAGAAATAGAAGATAAGAAGTCATAAACTTCCCGGTTGGTCTCAATGGCGAGTTCAAGGTCTTTTTTAGCGCCTACTTTCGCCTGTATCAGGTGATCGCAATGTACGGTAGAAGGAACAGCGACTTTGTTACGTCCGCAGGTCATGAACTGGAGCAAGGCCATCTGCGCCGTGGCATCCTGCATCGCTACACGATCAGGAGCAAAGTCCACATAATCTTTACCACGGTTATGGGGTTTTGCCGGCAGCGGGCCCGACAAATGAGAGTATAATATCTTTTCTGAAAAGGTGAGCGGTTTTCCAACGAGCTTACGGGCAGCTTCGATCTTACCCGGCATTTCTTTGTACAGCTTCCTGATGAGGTCGAGGTCGAATACCATGATGTTGATTTGAAGATTTGGAAATTTGGTAATGTGTTGATGGCTCTGGACCGACAGGAATTCACTCAGCATCCCGGGGCTCTCATTTCCAAATCAGCACATTTTGAATCGCTGCGAATTTACGGAAAACAGACATGTGAATAAGGCCTGTTGCTTGTTTTGTCCCGATTTTTTAATTTAGCTATATGAACAAATTCAAAAGCTTTGTTGAATGGAATGCCTTTGGCGTTTGTTCGGCCATCGGCAACCGCCTGGGAATCGCTACCAGTAAGATCCGCCAGTATTTTATCTATGCTACCCTGCTGACGATGGGCTCTCCTATTATCATTTATATGGTACTGGCTTTTTTCAGGAATGTCCGTAAGTATGTTACGGCCGCTAAAAGAAATCCGTGGTATTATTTGTGAATGGTGAGTGGTCAGTGGTGAGTGGGTTGCCCTTATATCGTAGTTTTCTTTTTGAATCTTAAGCTTTTCATAGTGTCGCCGGCATTCGTGGAATAAAAAAAACGCAGGGGATGATTCGCCTGCGCTTTTTGAAATATTCCATTTAAAATTTTCAGATCACTGTTTTGTTATCTTTTACACTGACTTTGAAATAAGCCTTATCACCTTTGCGGATCATGGCGAGCACCAGTTTATCAAAGTCAGTGGCAACGAAATTACTGTGCCCGTCTGCTGATCGCATGGTCCCGCTGATGCTGATGAGCTTTCCATCATTGTAATCTACATTATCATACTTCAGTTCAATATCCTTTTCTTTCATCTGC
>JAEUVK010000180.1 GCA_016787135.1 Chitinophagaceae bacterium
CAAACCGCTGTTGATAAGTTAACAGCACTTGAAATGCCGATCGTCCTGTCGGTGAATGAAAACCAACTCAGGGATTACACCGCTGTCTTCAATTCAAATGAGCTGATCTGCGATGATCCTTCACTTTCCATTCATGGCCCGTTAGCAGGCGTAATGAGTGTTCACCTGCAGCACCCCGATGAAGATCTGCTGGTACTGGCCTGCGATATGCCGCTGATGGAAACAGATTTACTCAAAGAACTTCTTCTTCTTTATCAGCAATATTCAGCCAAAGAGGCGTTCGTCTATGCCAGCGACGGTGAACCTGAACCACTTTGCGGTATTTACAAGTCTGGAGGGCTTGCACATATCCTCTCGCTTTATCATAATAACAAACTACCCCGGCACAGCATGAAATATATGCTGGAGCATGTCGCTACGCTTTTAGTGTCTGTACCTGACGGGAAAAAGAAATGCTTCCGCAATTTCAATGCGCATGCTGAACTAAATGGGCTGTAAACCCAGTTTGATTTTCTCTGTTTTCATAAAATCTTCTGCTGGTGCTTCGCACAACGGGCAGGCATATCCCTCTGGCAACTGATCAAACGCAGTACCTGCAGGTATCCCTTTATCTGGTTCCCCTTCTTTCTCGTCATAGACACTCAGGCAATACTTACACTGGTGCACATACTCCTTTTTTTCACTTTTCCTGTCTGTCTCTTTCTTAGTGCTTTTGCCTTCCGGCTGACTGAAATTCTTCGCCTGGTGAGTATAAAAGGCATTGATCACCCGCCGCAATTGTTCCGGCAACAGGAACTTTGTATTATACCGGCTGAAAACAAAACCCGTTCTTTCATTCGGGTTAAAATCCCTGGCACAAAGGATATCATAGAAATAAAGGAATCCGATTCTTCCTATTTTGAATAATGGCTTCCTGCGTATCAATACACTACTGAACACTTCGCTTTTCTCCCGCATTTTTATACCGATACAAATACCAAATGTCCTCGTGTCTTCGCGACTGAAATGCTTGACGAGATAATTCTTCAGCGCCAGCCCTTCTTCACAATTATCTTCTACCTGGAAATTCAATTCATTGGCGGCATGGCGCACATTGACCTGGTATTTGGCCAGCAGATGGTTCCACTGCGGGCGGTCCTTCTCCTCAATTCCCTTAATGATAACAGACTTCCAGGGTGTAGAGCACAACTGTCCTACTTTGGTCTGCAGGCAGAGCGTACAAATTTCTTTCAGGAACTCTACACCGAACAACTCATCACGCCGGTAAATACCCAGCCAGCTTTTATCATGGTACCGGTTCAATCCTTCATAATAAGGCAGATTAAATGACGGCAGTTGCAGCCTGTCTCCCACAGGCTTTGTAATATAATTACCAGAGCTGACCATTCCATATAATTCATCCCCTGATGCATCTGCATTATCCACGAACTTTCCTGCGTGCTTCCAGATAAGTAATTCAACCTCTTTTGACATCCGGGCCACATCATTCGTATAGACCATGTCCTTCCACTCGTAAATCGTATTGGTTTTGGGGAAACGGATAAAGAGATGCCAGAAATGCTGCGCTGAAGGTGAAGCCACCCAGTTGATATTACCGGTCAGCATAGGCGTAAAACTCTGGTTGCTGTCACTCACATTGATCTTTAACCTCGGCAGGTGATCCATCCCATCAAAAATATCTTTATATACCCCTTCGCTCAGCCAGGTATGGGTGATGAATATTTCTTCGGCCGGGTAAGAACTGACAATATTAGGAAAACGATCATTGTTGATCTCAAATCCGACACCGAGCATATCAAGAGCTGAGCCGACCTTCTTGATTTCATCCGGCGCAACATCAAACAGTAATTGCTGGCGCAGGCCAAACCGTACATACAGCACGCCTGAACGTCGCACAGCCACGAGGATATTGTAGAGGTCGCCGGGAGAGATGATCCCCCCTTTGAAATTGATCTTTATGGTATGTAGTGATTTCAACTACTTCTTTTGTTTAAACCTTTTACAGTTTCAATAAAACAATCGCCATTTTAAATAGCCCGGCTGCGCACTGTTCCTCTCCTTTGGAGAGGTTAGGTGAGGCCAAACTCCTTCATCGCCTTTGGAAAATTCTTATTCTCATGCCCTTCTTTACACAGTTTCAATAAAGCGAACCGCTGCAGAGAGGTCAGCCCTTTCCATTTTTCAACCGAAATATGCCAGCCGAATCCTTTCAGCTTTTCATTCAGCGTAGCAGGAACGCTGCTCACATCAGCCCATACAGGGTTCTTGTCAACAACTAATGGCGTCGCCTCCTTTCCGGTATGCTTTGTGATAAGCCCGGAGAGATATGCGTTGTACGCATTTATCTCGCCTTCGTTATTGCATGCCTTTGTTGCCAATTCAATTCTTTCCTCTACTGTAAACCGGCTCCACTCCGCCAGTTTCAGTTTGATACCGGCATGATCCATTTTGAAACGGACGATCATCGGGATACACCGGATATTCTTCTCAATAAAATCTTCTTCGAATAAAAAATATTCTATATCCGGAATACTGCTGAACTCAGAAGGCTTACTCCTCAATAATTTCTTCCTCATACACACACTTTCTTTCAGACCCTTGTATTGATCATAATTGGGTATTACTTCGTACCCGGCATTGGTATATAATCGTCTTGCCACTTTGAAATGAATACTGGTTTCCAGTATCCCATACCGGTAACCCGATTCTATGGCCCAGTCTTCCAGTCCTTTCAGGATGATGGAAGAAAGCCCTTTCCCTCTGAATTCCTTTTCTACGAACATTCTCTTCATTTCCGCTGTATCACTACTGTATTGTTTGAAACAGCCACATGCCACGGGCTTCTCATTTATATACAATACCAATACCGTCTGTATGTCCGGTACCTTATTATACTGGTCATACATAGCCTGATCCTCTTTCAGTTCATTCCATAACTCATGATCCAGGTGCGAGATCAGCAAACGAAAGTCTGCATCAGCGCCGGTTGTTCGCTTTAAGGAAAATCCTTCTTTCATAAAGGGTAATATCATTACACTTTCCATAAAGTTACGCACTGGCTTTTTGTACAAACTCCACCCTTTCTACTTTGTGGATAGGTGGCGTCAATTCTCTTTCCAATATCGCTTTTACTTCCGGGCGGCAACTGCCACAACCCATACCGGCTCCTGTCAACTGGCATAACTGCAGGTGATCCTTGCATCCATCCTTGATCTTGTTGACAAGATTGCCTTCCCCCAGATTATTACAGCTACATACCAGTTTGCCAATGACCGGTTCTGCCGTTTTACCGCTTCTCAGCAACTGCAATCTTTTCTCACTTAACTCTATCTTGTTCTCGATCAGGTTACGAAATTCCAGGAACTCACTTTTATCACCTATCAGGATAGCACCCACCAGCCGGTCATTGTGAACAATACATTTTTTATAATACCGTTTGGCTTTATCT
>JAEUVK010000190.1 GCA_016787135.1 Chitinophagaceae bacterium
CCAATACATCAACTTTGGGAATCCCCGTCTTTTCAGATATCTGGTTTACAAGATCGGCTTTTCTCATTATTGCAAGGGTTTAAGTGGTTTTGAAACACCAAATTATAACAAAATAAAATGATAGTCAATAGAATAGGTAAATTTTTTTTATCGGCAGCTTTGGACCCTATCCCCGGAATTGACGATATTTAGGTTCAATACCCATAATTAATGCCCTTTACCAGCAAAAAACTGCAAGAATTCTCCCGCATATTACTGAAATGGAACCATGAAAAGAATACACGCCAAATGCCCTGGAAAGGAGAAAAGGACCCTTATAAAATATGGCTGAGTGAGATCATATTACAGCAGACAAGAGTAGAACAAGGCCTGAATTATTATAACAACTTCATCAGGATTTTCCCGGATGTACATAAACTGGCAAAAGCGCCGGAGGAAAAAGTATTTAAGCTATGGGAGGGACTTGGCTATTATTCCCGTTGCAGGAACCTGATTGCCTCTGCAAAATATATCTCTAATGATCTGAAAGGGAAATTTCCTGCCAGCTATGAGCATATCAAAGCATTAAAAGGTGTTGGGCCCTATACTGCTGCCGCTATTTCCTCCTTTGCTTACAATTTGCCCCATGCAGTTGTGGATGGCAATGTATTTCGTGTTTTGGCAAGAATATTCGGCATCTATACACCCATTGATTCTACAGAGGGCAAAAAAAAGTTTACAGAATTGGCTGATGAGCTCCTCGACAAAAAACAGGCAGGCTTATACAACCAGTCTATCATGGATTTCGGCGCTGTGATCTGCAAACCGGCCCCTGCCTGTCATCAATGCCCTTTCCCAAAAAAATGCTATGCTTTTCAGCATGGTAAAATCACTGAGCTGCCGGTAAAGGAAAAGAAACTGATCATTAAAAAAAGGTGGTTCTATTATTTCCTATTGGAGTATAAAGGTGAAATAGCTATCCGTCAACGAACAGGAAAAGATATCTGGCAGCAGTTGTATGAATTCCCGATGATAGAAACGAAAAAAGACCATGATCTGAAAACAGTATTAGCAAAAGCGGAAAAGAACGGAATAATTGGAAGGAAAAAATATACCATTCTTTCTGTTTCTGAAATATATAAACAACAACTTTCTCACCAGCTAATAGCAGGGCAATTTATAACCATAAAACTTAGCGTAAAACAATACTCAGTAAATGATTGGTTGTGGCTAAATAAAATTAAACTCAAGAAATATGCTTTTCCGAAATTTATCAATCATTATTTAAGCAGGAAGCCATGATCACCTAAGCGTACATATATTCTGAAACTGCAATTTTCCGTCC
Source organism: Chitinophagaceae bacterium (assembly GCA_016787135.1). Lineage (GTDB taxonomy): Bacteria > Bacteroidota > Bacteroidia > Chitinophagales > Chitinophagaceae > VBAT01. Next base: position 1,325 of record JAEUVK010000190.1, read on the forward strand.
CCATTGACAGAAACCTGTATGCTCTTTGAAGAAGATCCGCTAGTATGCAGTGTAACTTCATTCATACCCTTTTTCAACGGTATGCGGGTATAAAAAATAGTATGGGGCAGGCTCTGCCAGTTGCGGGTATCGGCCTTTTCACTGGCAAAATTAAAAAGTTGCAGGCCCAGCGCTATGGCTTCCTGTGTATCTTTTTTCTTTTTTTCCTTTTTAGAATCTGTTTCTTTTTTTCCTGATGGACGTATCGCCGCTTCCGCCAGCTTTTTAATGGCTAATCGTGTAAGCGTTGATGATAGTTCTCTCAGCGTTCTTTCCTGCAGTGTTGAAAATGCCAGCGTATTGATATTTTCTGCCGGTTCCAATGAAAAACTATTATTACCCGATTGAAGATTGGCGCCGGAATAATACAATGGCTGCGCCCTGTATTTAGGCAAGGCTACGCGGAAACTCCGCAGATCATCCAGTTTGATATTATCACGGTTATAACCGGTGCTGAGATCAAAAGGCACATTATATAGGCCCCCCGCATCCCTGAAGAAAAAACTGCCGCCTGCATCTTTGAACAACGTAAAAAAGATGTCCTGCTGTTCTTTCACGGGAGCCAAGCCATTTTCCCAGAACAATACCAATTCGCCACCGTCGGTTTTTTCTTCTTTAGTAAAAGTAACCTTCAGCAATTCTTCATATTGCCCTGCTTCATCTGCAAAACCATTAAGGTAAGCCATTCTTATTACGTCTTTCTTCAATTGTTCCGGCATCCTTACCCCATAATAGCTACCCTTATTCTCCAGGTAAACATTGGCAGCATTCCTGTAAGCGATGAATGCATTATTGATATCGGCATTTTTTTCATAGATCATCCCCTGCAGCATGAAAGAAAAAGCATCTTCGGCATAACGGTCCTTATTTCCCGCTTTATCTTCCTGTACATAACTTCTCAGGGTAATTCTGCGGGCCTCTACCAGGGCTTCATCAGGCCTGCCAAGTTGTAAATAGTTCAGCGCTTTGTAATAGTGGACCAGGTATTTTTCAAAGTCCTCTGCCTTATAGGTCTGCATCATGGGATTGAGCAAATTTCCCAATGCGATATCTTTTGCAGAGGTCTTTGCATCCTCTATAAGTTGATCGGCTTCGTTGAAATAGCGATTACTGCTATCATATTGCTGTAGCAGGTGACAGATCTTTCCCCTCTCCAATACATACAAAAGGCGGTTACGGTTCTTCTGCAGCAGCTTATTGTCATCAAGGACCCTCGCTGCTTTTTCATAATTACCCTGTTGCAGGTTACTGTAGTACGCAAGCGTCTGCCTGTTATAGCTGGAACAGGAAAATAAAAAGAGCACCAGCGGTAAAACAGCTAATGCTCTGCCTATATAGGAATATGATAGTGCCATGCTTCTACAGAAGCTGCAAGTATAGTTTGCAGGAATAGCCGGTTAATTTTTAATGTACTTGGCAATCTTTTTCTCGCCTATCCATACCACTTCGTTGGTCTCAATATTGGTCAGTTCCAGGTTCACCTGGTAGTATGTTACTTTTTTCCGTTTGTGAGAATCCACGATCGAATTGATCGAGCCCTGCAAAATATAGTCAGCTCCCTGTTCCATTCCGAATTTCTTCATACTGCTTACAGTAGCATTGGTTTGCTGGTCGGCTTTTTCGGCTCGTAACTCCTCTCTTTTCTTACCGCCCTGTACCAAACGTACCCGTTGGGAGGTAATAAAGGACTGTTCAACATCTTTTACAAATGTTTCCGCTTCAATATGCTCATGGCTTTTGTTAGTAACAAAACCAACGATGACAACAGGACGCTGTCCGTTCTTTGCGGCCATATGGTCAGTAAGCCATTTAGCACCAAGAATGGTCTTTGTCATATCCTCTGCTACCAATCGTGAATCAGTATTATTCCAGCGGCCGCTGATATCCACCTGCTCGGATGGATCAATACGGGTAACATGACGGTTACAGGCAATGAACAAAACATAGCCTGTAAATGCGGTAATAAAAAGTAGATTTCGTTTCATCATATAATATCTGGTTTATAGCCAATGGTTTTTATTTGCTCAAACAATCTAACGCCACCAATACCATAACCCCCATGGATTTATATAAAAACGGTTCCCCCGGTTATAGCGGTTATTGTAGTAGTTATTATTGTAATATCCACGGCGATAATTGTTATACGGATAATAATTATAATTATCATAGTAATAATCATTATCCCATCTTGCTCTTTCCATCCGGAGTTGGCGGCGGAATTCCCGGCGGTCAGCCCTTGCTTCTCTCCTGTCTTCTAACCAGTCTATGGCTTTGTAGTTTTCCTGCAGGGTAGTGCTGTGCCACGCATTCAATGAATCTGCTATTTTCATATACTTATCCCGGCTCACAGCAAAATTGGGATTCTGATCAGGAGCTAAAGTGGTTTGAGACTGCCCTGAAAAACCAATGAAAAAACCGGTGAGCAGCATGAAAGCGCTAAGTAGACTTTTTTTCATAATACTTCGTTTTGAGTCATAAAAATCCTACTACGAATGTACTGCCGGAGCCGTTAACCCGTCGTTAAATGTCGGCCGTCCGGGATATGATTTATATCAGCAGCGGGATTCACCAGGTAGGGTTACTATTAAAATTTTCATTTACGCATAAAAAAAATTAACTTTAAAAAGCATTCAAAGCCTGAAGTGGATTTATTAATCTGAAAAAAGATAAGCGTATGAGAGGCGTAAACAGAGTAATGCTTATAGGCAATCTGGGTAAAGACCCGGATGTCCAGTTCCTTGAAGGAAATATTGCAGTGGCCAAATTCCCCCTCGCTACCACTGAAACCTTTAAAGACCGGTCAGGAAAATTAGTATCCCAAACAGAATGGCACACGGTAGTACTTTGGCGTGGCCTTGCCGAGCTGGCGCAAAAATACCTGCACAAAAGCAGCCTCGTTTATATTGAAGGCCGGTTGCGTACCCGTAGTTGGGATGATAAAGATGGCAACCGGAAATTTGCTACAGAAGTAGTGGGGGATAACCTCATTATGCTTGATAAAAGAGTGGATAGTCCCGGACCCGCTGCCGGGGATAGTAATATAGATGGGCAAGGGACCGCTGAGCCGCCTATTGGCGATCCATCGGAAAATCTTCCGTTTTAGTGTTAAAGGGTAAAAACAATAACTTTGTTTCGCTTTAGCGGAACAATTTTCTTTATTTATCCCTTTATCAAAACACGCCTGCATTGGATAGTCATTCGGTCATCAGCATTTTTCAGCCCAAGATCTCTTTCATTCTCCTGGCCATTGACCTGCAGGGTTCTGTGGTGCTGGCTATCCTTCTGGTTGCGCTGGTTTTTCTTTCCTTTACTATCTCAAGAGCTGAAGTAGCCCTTTTTTCTTTGAACAACAAAGACCTGAATGTATTAAAGACCAAACAGCACGATGAGGCGAAACGGATCCTTGAACTACTGGAGGAGCCCAAAGAAGTATATGCTACTTTACTGATCGCCGGGACTTTTATCAACATCTGCATTGTGGTATTGTCGAATTATCTGATCGACCAGAACATACCATTCGGCAATATTCCCCTTATTTTCCAGATGGTGATAAAAGTAATTGCCATTGCTTTTATGCTTCTTTTTGTTTGTGAAATATTACCGAGGATCTACGCCACTCAGAATATCCTGCGTGGTGCATACCGGACATCATTTGTAGTGGAAGTGGTTCATGCGGCATTAAAAAAGATCAGCAGGTGGGTAGTTTCCCTTTCAGATGGTATCGGCAAAAGACTCGGCGCCAACAAATCCGAAGCACTTAGTATCCGCGAACTGGATGAAGCTATCGATATCAAAACAGACGAAGAAGCGTCCCCGGAAGAAAAGAACATCATGAAGGGTATTGTAAAGTTTGGTAATATCTCGGTCAAACAGATCATGCGCAGCCGGCTGGATGTAAGTGGTATTGAATATGAGACCTCATTTGCAGATCTCAATAAAAAGATCGAGGAATTACATTATTCCCGGCTACCTGTATATAAGGTAAGCCTGGATGAGGTGGCAGGCATCATCAACACCAAGGACCTGATCGCATTTTTAAATGAGGCGGACAATTTTGACTGGCACCCACTGATGCGGCAGCCTTATTTTGTGCCCGAGTCAAAACCTATCGAAGACCTTTTAAAAGATTTTCAGTCAAAGAAGATCCATTTTGCAGTTGTAGTGGATGAATTTGGGGGGACCAGCGGTATTGTCACCATGGAAGACATATTGGAAGAAGTGATCGGCGAGATAAGAGATGAATTTGATGAAGAGGAAACCGGAAACCGCAAATTAGATGACAACAACTATATCGTTGAAGGAAAAACAATGATCCACGATCTCTGTAAGATGATGCAATTGCCTATGGATACATTTGATAAAGTAAAAGGAGAAAGTGAATCAGTGGGAGGACTGGTTTTGGAACTGGCAGGAGAGTTTCCCGCTATAAATGATGAGATCACCAGCGGCGATTTTGTTTTTACAGTTCTTGAACTTGACAAGAACCGGGTAAAACTGGTGAAAGTGACAATGAAACACGAAGAATAAACGTTAAAGAAGAATGGTATTTATGAGGTTTTTTGCCGGATCATTATTGATTGCTTCCATGCTGATTGCCTGTAACAGCGCCTATCAGCCGGAAATAAAGAAAAAAGGTTATTTCAAAATCGATTTCCCGGAAAAGAAATACCGGGCGTTTGACCAGACAGGCTATCCTTATACATTTGAATATCCGGTTTACGCAAATGTGATAAAGGATTCCATGTTCTTCCAGGACAAAGCAGAAGACTACTGGATCAATATCGACGTCCCCCGCTTTGGCGGACGTATTTATATTAGCTATAAACAGGTGGGCAAAAGCAATTTTGATTCGCTGGTTAATGATGGCTTCAAAATGGCTTATAAGCAGCATACGGAAGTGTCCACCGGTATCAATGACAGTGTGATGATAACGCCAAACGGAGTGGAAGGAATTTACTATTCGTTAAAAGGCAACACAGCTACAGCGAACCAGTTCTTTCTTACCGACTCTATCAAACATTTTTTACGCGGTGCTTTATATTTTGACGCCACTCCAAATGAAGATTCGCTGAGTATTGTGAATGATTTTTTAAAGAAGGACCTGCTGCATCTCATTAATACTCTTAAGTGGAAATAAAAAACCTCCCGGTACGGCGGGAGGCGGGCAGATGAACTGTATGCTTTTACTGCTCCTTTTTGATTTTTTCTTTTGGTGCCGGCCCTTCCATTATTTCCTGCTCTTCTCTTAAAGGGGCTCGGCTGAAACTTTCAAAATCCACTTTTCTCTTTTTTTTGAATTTTTTGACCAGACTCTTCACGATACTTCCTTCTTCTTTTACTTTTTCTTCTTTCGGTTTATTATTATCATTAGCAACCCCGAACCCATCGTTTGAACCGGTTTGAACAACATCCCCATAAGGCTTTTGTTCATTAACGACCGCCGGTGAGGTGTTTTCTTTTTCATCATACATTCCGGCAAATTTTTTTTGATCTTTGGTCTTGTTGTAATCAACAAAACCATAAATGCTGGCGCCGATCATCAGAGTGGCAGCGGCATACAGAAGTGATTTCATGTTTATAAATGTTTAAATAATTAACGCACATCTGAAAGAAACTAAACAGCAAATGATCGCAGATACGATCTGCTTTTCCGGTAAATGAGGTACTCGGTAAAAAGCATATTTCCAATCACACTTATCCAGAGAGATACTTCATAGTTTTCCAAATGTCCCCAGCCAAGAACATAGAACAGAATATGGTACACCCGGAAGGTCACCGCCGTCATGGCCATCGCATACGACCGCATCATCCATATCTTATGTGCCAGTATATTTTTCTTATGAATTGTCGTCAAGCCATAAAAAGTGGTAATGAACCAGAAAATGGCCATGAACATGAACAAAGACCTTTCCCAGAAACTTCCTTTGGCAAAAAATGACATATACAGGCCTGTTGGCGCTCCCAGTGTCAGCACCACGAACACATATAATTTGCCCGACCAGCGGTGTAAAGCAGTTACTTTTTTTAATACAAATCTCGAAAACTGGATCAGCGCTGTAACAATGCAAATGGCCCCTGCTGATATATGAATATAAAAGCTGGCGTTGTACAGGTCATTTTGAAACAAAAAGCTTCTTTCCTGTATAAAGCTGAAATCTTTGCTGAAGGAAAAATAAGGTAGTGTATTATAAACAAGCAATAAGCTAAAAGCGGTAACCGGTATCCAGAACAGCATCTGTGAAAAGACCTTTGCCGATCGCTGAAAGGTGATCAGTCTCGAATTGTGCATACAGCGTGGTTTGGCAAATGGGATGAGGCAGCCCGGATATCTTCACAAAAGCCTGCTGTTAGATGTTTGTTAAAGGAGTTTTCCCCTTACAGCGAATCTTTATTAATTTGGAAGCGCAACCATAACCTCAGCATGAAAAAGCTATATGTGTTTCTTTTGGTATTATTTCCGGCGGTAGTTGCTGTCGCCCAGCAGGCCGCTGCTATTGACTCTATAAAATCTGCCCTGGCAAAGGCTGTCACTATTGAAGATAAGGTCTATTGGCTGGACAATCTTTCGCGGACACTGATGAATGTAAATCTTCAGCAGGCTGATGAATACGGCAAGCAGCTTATTTCGCTGGCTGAAGAATCAAGAGACAGAAAACTGATGATAAAGGCATATATGTCAAATGGGATCCGCTGTAGTTATTATGCCAGTGCTCAGGATTACACGAACCGGTCTATCGGGTTCTTTAATAAAGCGCTTGACATTGCCAAACAGAACCGCCTGGATGAAGATATTGGTGCTGCTTACCTCAAACTATCTGCCATTCATTTGGCCATCCCCGACCGGGATAAAGCGCTGAACTATGCCAATCAGGCATTCTCTGTCATTACCGGGTTGAAGAACGATAGCCTCATGGCTGAAGCCAACAATACATATGGGAATGTTTACCTGAACCGAAATGAAAAGATACTGGCACTCCGTAATTATCTCGCCGCCCTGAGGATCGCCGAAAATATCAAAAACCACCCGCTGATCAGAAACTGCTACTTATATCTTTCTTCCTTCTATACCAATATCGAAGATTATGATAAAGCCATTGACTATTCCATGCTGGCCTACAAAAAATTGGATGATATCAAAGAGAAGAACGTTCCCTATCAAAGAGCTATTGATATAAATAGTATCGGTAAACTCTATTCTTACAAACAGAGTCATGATATCGCCATCAGCTATTTCGACCGCTCACTGAGAATGGCAGACTCTTTGAAATTTCCTACGCTAAAAGTGCCTGCTTATACCAGTCTGCTGAATCAATACCTCCGTATGGATCAGCCGAAAAAGGCGCTGGAGTATTTCAATTCAACTTCAGGCCAGGGACTGAAAGACTTTCTGACCAATTTCGGTTTTACCGGTGCGATAGACCAGGCCTATGCAGTGATCTATACTGAACTCAACCAACTGGACTCGGCCCGTTATTATTTTGACAAGGCAGCCCCATATTTTGATAACAACCCGAATGAAGCCAGCAAAATGTACTTCTATGCACAACTGGGCTCATTTTATAAAAAAACCGGCGACCTGAGTAAAGCCATTGAACTGTATACCAAAGTAAAAAATATCGCAGATCGCACCGGGCAGCTGGAACCTGCTGAAAAAGCAGCCAAACATCTTGATACCTTGTATGCAAGGACAGGGAATTTTCAGCAGGCCAGCATATTCAATTCTATTTATTACCAATATAAAGACAGTATCGAGAAATTGAATAAAGAAAAAGAGCTATCGCAAGTGGAGGCCGCCGACGAACAATACCGCCAGCAAAGACTGGAAGAGGAAAAAGCAGAGAAAAAACGCCGTAAGAACAACATCCAGTATATGGCCATCACGATCGGTATTGCTGCTTTATTCATCATGCTCGTGGTATTAGGCATGTTCAAAGTATCGGCAAAGACCATCCGCCTGATCGGTTTTTTTGCTTTCATTATGTTCTTTGAATTCATTTTCCTGATCTTTAAGAAGAATATCTATTCTATTACTGAAGGTGAGCCCTGGAAGGACCTGTCGTTTATGATCGCATTGGCGGCATTACTGGTACCATTGCATCACTGGCTAGAGCATAAAGTGATACACTACCTGACGTCTCATAACCGGCTGACCTCATCCGGCAAAACATTTCTCTCTAAGGTTTTTGCCCGGAAGAATAATGATGAAGGAAGCAAGACGTAAATTTGCCGAAAATCAGCATGTGATAGTAATTAACAATGTATTGGTAAGTGAGGATGTAATTGAAAAGCAGTTTGTCTGCGACCTGGCCAAATGTAAAGGTGGTTGCTGTGAAGAAGGAGATGCCGGCGCCCCCCTGGAAGATGACGAGCTACAAACAGTGCTGGACAGTTATGAGAAGATCCTGCCCTATCTTACCCCCGCTGCGATCAAAGAAATTGAGAAGAAAGGAAAATACGTGTACGACAGGGAGTTCGGATGGGTGACCCCGACACTCGATAACGACAATGAGATATGTGTGTATGGTTACCGGGAAAGGAACGGATTGATAAAATGTGCGTTTGAACAGGCTTACAATGACGGAGTGATCCCCTGGAAGAAACCTATCAGTTGCCATTTGTTCCCGGTGATCGCACAAAAGGGCAAGCGTGGCGGGTATGACAAAATGAATTATGAGCCCAGAGAAAAATTGTGTAAACCGGCCTGTTCACTGGGACAACAATTGAAAGTACCCGTGTATGAATTTTTAAAGGAACCATTAGTCCGGAAATACGGGGAAGAATTCTACCAGGCATTGGTTACGATAGCTGAAAAACAGGCAAAACAAGAAGCCATCAAAAAATAATCGTAAAAGAAACGGAGCGATATGTCAGAGCAATCAGCAACCTTCATGGCCAAAAGCACTATTAAAGCGGCTGACCGTGACCACAGGCAAAAGATCAATTTCAATATCGGCAAGTACAATG
>JAEUVK010000195.1 GCA_016787135.1 Chitinophagaceae bacterium
TATGAACCCATCGGGGCCGAAAGATATGAGCCGCCACCGCAACGCTGAACTGAATGCCCTTATCTCAGGATCATTCCGGCAATTACTGCATGACATGAAGTATCGTTTAGTGAATTACCGGATATTAAAAGAAGAGAAAGGTTTAGAGAGTATGAAAAGACCGGTGTCAAATTAGGCTTTTCTACCTGGCTGTATTCGTAGAAAATGACTTATAGGGCAGCTGAGCATTACCTGGGCTTTATGAAGGGTATTCGTTATGCTAAAGGAACCGAAGAATGAATATTGGCGGGTACGTTTTGCATACCAGCTTGTTCAATGATAATGCTATCCTTCTCTGAAATGAAAAGCTATTACAGCTCTTTCACAAAAGGAATCTTTATCCCCTTTGATTGAACATTCAGTATATACACCCCGGATACTATTGGCGTCAGATCAAGCTTAAAAAGGTTTATGCCCGTAACAACCACTACCTGTTCCTTTCTTACAATCTGGCCCATTACATTGATGATCTGCAACTGCATAGGCTCATTTTTATTACTTTTTATCCTTAACTCCAATATGTGACGGATCGGATTAGGGGCGATTACTATGTTTGCATTTTGGCCGCATTGAATTGTTTTAATGGCTGAGTAAGACATTTTCCCATCACGATCAACAGAAGCGAGTCTGAAAATTCCCACCTCTTCGCCTGATTGAAAATGATAGATACGTTCGGACTGGCTCTCTCCACTTGCAGCCACGGTGCCTATTCCAGTCCAGCCAGTGGTTACCTGTTTTTGAATTTCAAAATGACTGCTGTTAATTTCCGAGGCCGTTTTCCAGGTAAAAAGAATATTACCCGAAGTACAGGTTAACTCAAAACTGAGCAGGCGAACAGGCAGTATAAGATTACATGGTGTGTAGGTGACCACCCAGTTACCGGGGTTGAACCCTTCAAGAGTTGAATTGTATAAGTAAAAAGGCCCTCCAGCCGGAGCTATGCCTCTTATTATAGCATTGCCTAAACAACTTGCACTGCCTGAGCTGATCATGACGGGTGAATATGCCTGGCTTTGAAAAATAATGGTATTGCCCGTAGAAGGTAATATACCAAATGACTTTCCTACAGTAATGCCTACTGTAGGATCCCAGAAAACAGTTTTAGCCGGACCTTTAATAATGAAATTACTGCTGACGTATATGGCGCCACTTCCCGGGTGACCAAGGCTACCCATGAGAGATGTGGTGTTTGATGTGTTTATCACGAGATCGTTAAAGCTATCATACGAAAGACTTACATCAACCGTGCCGACACCTCCAATTATCATTACATTATAGTAGTGCAACCGGGCTGATATTATTTCACCGGTTTTAATAAATGACGTGCCAGGGTTCAGAGTTACCGCTCCGGTAATTGATGCCAGCCACAATGAGCAGTTGATCTCCGATGTACCCATATTAATGACACCTGCATTAGCATTGAATATACTTGTGAAGATATCTGCATTACTTGTATTTAATGTGCCGGCAGATACGCTTACTGCGGCGCCGGCATTCAGGTTGTCCTGTAATGTCCATTCACCACCAGGGCCACCAAATACCACATCCCTCATTTCTTTGCCTCCTGTTGTAACGGTATTGCCAGGTGAAACAGACCTGAACTCCCATTTTACTGAAGTAAATGGGTAGGTCACGTTCATTCCGTTTACAAGGGTCAGGCTCCCATAAATGCCCACTGCGTAGGCAGAACTTCCCGCAAACTCAAGCGTGGGGCAGTAGGTTACTCCTGTCCAGTTCATGTTCCTGCAAATGGCCCCGGCGGTCAGTGTTACCACCTGTCCAGTTTCATTAAAGCTGTTCGCATCAAAGAATACATCGTCGGCTGAGCCCGGTAATACAACAGGGTGGACGGGGCCTCCTGATTCAGTAACCCAGTGGTTCAAATCATTCCAGTTGCCGGTACCTCCTATCCAGTAAAAAGAATTTTCGGAAGCCTGAGAAGACAAGAAAAGGAACAGGAACAGTGAAGTAACTATTCTTTTCATAACAGTGATTTCATTATGGAAATGCAAAAATCTGATTTAAGTTTCATCACGCTGTGGATAAAAAGGTCATTGCGCTTTCAATCAATTTTGTGTGCTACGTAAAGAAACGCCTATCTCTTAGGGCAATCCTATGATCACGGTCAAACCAGCGAATGATAGTAATTAAAGAAGATGGCGCAGGCTTAATTGAAATACTACTATTATTGTCCGGAACGTAAATCAATGTATGGTCTCGCAGGCGTTCTGTCAATTTTCTCGCTATTCAGACCAATGTATCAGTTAGTTAGTTCATCAATACATTTTATTACATTATGCTTGTTTGTTGCTCAGTGTGTTATTTCTTGCTGATGCGGTACATATTTCCTGAATCAGTGACGACATAGAGCATTCCGTCGTGATAGGCCACATCACGTATCCTTTCTTTTTTATCAGCCAGTAATCTCTCTTCACCCACCACTTTATTATTGACGATCACAAGCCTTGCCAGATGAGTACTGCTTTGCCCGGAGATAAAAAGGTTATTTTCCCACTCGGGTATAGCCTTACTTTTATAAAAGGTCATACCGCCGGGAGACAACACCGGATCCCAGTAGTATATGGGTTGTTCCATGCCTGCTTTTTGTTGTATAGCATCACCTATCTTATCGCCACTGTATTCGATACCATAGGTAATGACAGGCCAGCCGTAATTCCTTCCGGCTTTTATGATGTTGAGCTCATCGCCTCCACGGGGACCAAACTCTGCCTCCCATAGTTCGCCGGTCACGGGATGTATGTCTAGACTTTGTGAGTTGCGGATACCATACGCATATATTTGCGGCATTGCCTCTTTTTGATTGGCGAAAGGATTGCCTGGTGCAGCTTTGCCATCTGTAGTTATCCTGAATATCTTACCCAGTCCGGAATGCAGCCACTGTGCCTGCACTCTTCCTTCCAGTTCTGATCGTTCACCCGTACTGACGAACAGATAGCCGTCTTTATCAAAGACCAGTCGGGAGCCGAAATGAAGCTGGCTGTTCAGGGCAGGTGTGGCCCGGAAGATCACAACAGGGTTTTCAATTTTACCTGCTGCTTCATTCAATTGCCCTTTTGCAACCGCCATCAGGTTATTTTCACCTTGTCTTTCAGAAAAGGACCAGTAAATGGTTTTGTTCTTTAAAAAAGAAGGATCAGGCGCTGCATCCAGCATTCCTCCTTGTCCGCGGGCATCTACGGAAGGGAAACCGGTGACCTTTTTTACAAGTATGCCATTGGCATCATGTATTTGCATGTACCCGCTTTTTTCCGTGATGAGAAATCTTCCATCGGGTAATGGAACAACAGCCCATGGCCGGCCTAATTTTTCCGCGAGCTTTTCTACTTTATACGGCGTTTCCGTTTTCACACCGGCAATTCTTGTCTGTCCTTTGAATGCAGGTTTATAATCTGTGTTGGCTTTCCGGGTTTCTACTGGCGATGGCTGGGAGGAACCGTCTGTCATACTTTGATCGGGTGATGCATTGTTGTTTGTACAACCTGCGACCGAGGTCAGCGCCAGTATCGAAGGAATAATGAAATGTTTCATTTGTCAATTGAATTATCAGATGAATCGTAAAAATAAAGAAACTGAAATTAACAGGGAAGAATGTGATGATGCCTGCATGTACGAAGAAAGGGTAACATATATAAGCAGGAACGCTGCTGCAAAGGCGCAGGTTAAAAGCCGGATGTGACTAAGTAACGGTTTCTTTTATATAGAATATGTTATCTTCATGGGTAGAAGAACCAGAAGAAAGCATGCCGATCTACATGGACGTACATATTGTTCCGGGCGTTAAAGCAAAGGATGTTGCCGGTGCTCATCAGTTGGATCTGGCTCACCAGGAAGAGTACGCCTGTAAATGTATGACTTACTGGATAGATGAAGAGAGGGAAAATGTATTTTGCCTGATCGAAGCACCTGGTAAAGAGGCAGTGGCTGCTATGCACAATAAGGCTCATGGTCTGATCCCCCATAAAATAATTGAAGTTAACAGCTCATTGGTCGAATCTTTTTTGGGAAGGATCTATGATCCTGCTGAAGCGGAAATTACCGAAGATGGATTGAAGGTTTTCTCCGATCCGTCATTCCGTGTACTCCTTGTCGCAAAGATCACCGACCCGGTTTTATTAAAGTACAGGCTTGGTTCAGACAGAGCCAATGAGTTGTTAGATCAGCACAATACGATAGTGCGAAATAATCTGTCCTTGCACGGGGGGCGTGAAGCAGAACTTGGAGGCAGTGATTTCGTTGCTTCATTTGCATCGGCAGGGAAGGCGGTAGCATGCGCTCTGTCTATACAAAAAGATATGCACCGTGACGGTGTGGAAGAAAGCGGTATCAGGATCGGTATCAGTGCGGGTGAACCGGTAGAAAAAAGTAACAGGTTGTTTGGCGATGCTATTATGGCAGCAAATTACCTTTCTTCCATCTCCCGGAAGGGGCAGGTTGCCATTGCTTATCCCGTCAAAGAACTGATCTCGAAAGATCACTTGCGAAGTAAAGAGGATACTATATTTTCCCTGGCGCCCCAGGACGAGATTTTGCTTAATTCACTATACAGTAAACTGGAAGATAACTGGCAGAACCCCGATTTCAATGTGGCCGATTACTGCCAGGCGATGGCCATGAGCCAATCACAGTTATACAGGAAGACCGTTGATCTTACCGGGCTATCTCTCAACCTGCTCGTGAAAGAGTTCAGGCTTGAAAAGGCAAAAGAACTGATGAAGAAACGGCGTTATACCGTCTCGCAGATCACGTTTGATTCCGGGTTTACCAGTCCTTCCTATTTTACCAAGTGTTTCAAAAAGAAATATGGCCTTTTACCCATGACCTATCTTGATCTGCTCCATTGATTTGATGTCAGGCATGGTTCAATTTTACTATGAATTGAACGATTTGTTCTATCACCTTTGCTAAGGATTGAATGATTTGTTATACCTCTCCGCTAAAAGACACTGCTATCTTTAATCATCTTATCACTTTTAAAAAAATGATTATGAAATCCATCACCAGCCGATGCACAGTATTTATCATTCTCATGTTATTCGCCGGCTTTAATGCAATGGCGCAAAAAGCAAACGAAACGGACAATTCAAAACCTTCTAAAATCACTGAGATGAAAACCTATCTGATAGAAAGGGAAATACCCGGGGCCGGTAAACTGACCGCAGAGGAATTAAAAGCCGTGTCACAAACTTCCTGTGCTGTACTCAGGGAAATGGGGCCTAAAATACAGTGGATACACAGTTATGTGACGGGAAATAAGATATATTGTATTTACAAAGCGGAAAACGCAGAACTGATCAAAGAACATGCAAAGAAAGGAGGGTTTCCTGCAAACTCCATTGTTGAAGTGTCTTCCACCATCAGTCCGGCTACAGCCAATTAATGATTCTAACTGTTTCGTTTATGTTGCTTCAAAACCCGCTGCAGAGCGGGTTTTGTTATTCTGCATTGAATCTTGTTTCGACAGGGACCCCTTTGACCAGCGTTTGATAGACTACGCAATACCTTTCAGTGAGTTTTGCCAGGCTTTCCATTTGCTCAGTGGTGGCGTCTGTTTCGAGGTTAAAAGCAAGCCGTATCGTTTTAAAACCGACAGGGGCCTCTTTGGATACGCCCAGCGTTCCCCTGAAGTCAAGATCTCCTTCTGCTTTGATCTGCCCATTCCTTATTTCTATACCAATAGCAGTTGCGACTGCCTGTAAAGTAACGCCGGAGCAGGCCACCAATGCTTCCAGCAGCATATCCCCCGAACAGGCGAGCATCCCGTTACCTCCGGTAGCGGGATGAAGCCCTGCTTCAACAAATGCCTTACCTGTTTCGACCTTGCAGGATACTCCTTCGCCTATCACACCCTGCGCTTTTAGTGTAATAATGGCTGAACCAGGATCTGTCCTGTATTTTTCTTTTAGCGGGGCCTGCAGACCTTTAAGCTCTGAAGAATTCATCTGATGCAGATTTAGAAATGAAGGAAATGGTGACAGGATGAAATTAAGTAAAACGGATAGAAACTGCCCGCCGATGCTGGTAATTAATTTATCTTAATGAATGTATCCCGGGAAAAATGGATTGCTGATGAAGCAAATGATGAATATAGCCCATGGCATGGGTTAAAAACTTACAAGCAACAAAATACGATAAGTTCGGACCCTGACATTGTACCAAACAGCCATTAAAAAGGGACCGCCCTGGCGGTCCCCGTTTTCTCATGGCTATTCACCGCTGCTATTTATCGAATGCGGTGATCTTTATTTTCTTTCCATTCACTTTTAAACTGCGGCCGTTATTCTGCAATACCTGGTCCTGCTTTGCTTCGTCGGCCAGCAGGCCATCTAAGTATTTTGCTACAGCGGCATCTGTGATCGTCACGTCTTTGCCATCATAGACGGCCTCTGAAATATAAGAGTTGAGGAGATTGCTCATATTACTGCGAAATAATTGCGGTGTAGCATAAATATCGCAACCGATGATCCGGTCTCCGGTAACGGCTACCACACCTACAATGGTAGAGTCGGCCATGATGGTTCTTGTAAATGCGTCCTTATACTCTTTTACTTCCTGGTTATATTTTTCTGATCGGGTCACGGCCGTATAAGTACCCGTGTTGGTAGAAGTGCCGTTTGCTGAATTGATAGCGGCAACTTTTTCCCAGACCTTACCCTGGCTTTTTTCCTTTACTATACTTTTCCTTACAGAATTATTGATATTGCTATGGTAAGCATTGAAAGAGTTCCCGGCACTTCCTGCAGACCATCTTCCGTGTTCTACGCAGTACACAGACAACTGCATATTCTGACCCGGATAGATCAGCGTATCTTTTTCGATCACCCTGTCCTGTTTACCGCCTTTTACAATATCCCCCATGGAGATTAGGATAGTATCTTTTGATGTATTGCTGAAACGGAGTGTATTGACCGTGCCGCCTGAGGATAGCTCCTGTACACTGATCTTGGATTGATTAAGGGCGGTCTCCAGGGTAGTGTATTTCCCGATCCCTGTGAACTCCTTATATAAAGAAGGTTTGGCTTTGATATAGTATAGTTTGATCTTCTTGAATTGTGAAGCAAAACCTGCTTTCACAGTTTGCGAAGTTTCATTGAAAGGCACATACAGGTTCTCTCTTTGTAACTGGGCCGGGGCAGTGAGGGTCGTCATCAGCAGGATGAGGCTGAGTATGCTTCTGATCTTTTTCATAAATGATTATTTTGTTGCATGAAAATAACACGGCCTGGTACCTATAAAAGGTCAACTTGGTGAAACCGTCTTTTGACTTGGTCGGGAATGAGGAAGTCGCTTTAAAATCCTGTTATTTTGTATATGTAAATGAATATGGCGTTTCTGAGATCTCTCTATAATATACTTATCGTTGTATCGCTGTTGTGCGGCTATACAGCTTCACCTGTGTATGGTCAGGCAAACACCAGCACTGAAAAAGTACAAAAGGCCGGGAAAAAAATTGAAAGAGGATATAAAAAAGATAACAGGGATACCCTGGCGCAAGGATATTTTGATCTTGGTGAAAGCTATTACCAGAAAGGGGAACTGGAAAAAAGTGAAAGCTATTATCAAAAGGCAAAGAACTTATACGGGAAAATGAATGATGCAGAGGGTATTGCTAAAAGCAGCCGGGCATTGGCCAAAGTGCAGGAAGACCAGCATAAGACCAAAGAAGCAGTTGGTAATTACGAAACTGCCAGGCAAAACAGCCAGAAGACTGGCGATTTTACTGCGAATATCCTGAATGAGAATGATGTCGGCAGGTTGACGAAACCTGATTCACCGGCGGTGCAGGAATCATTCATACAGCAGAATATTAAATTAGGATTGGTGAATAAGGATACAGGTGAGATCGTTTCCAATCTTTCACGGATGGCGGATATCAGTTTGCTCAATAAGAAAAATTCGGTTGCTTTGGATGCGTTCAATAAGGCCTACCAG
This sequence comes from Chitinophagaceae bacterium, assembly GCA_016787135.1. Lineage (GTDB taxonomy): Bacteria > Bacteroidota > Bacteroidia > Chitinophagales > Chitinophagaceae > VBAT01. Next base: position 7,990 of record JAEUVK010000195.1, read on the forward strand.
TTTTCACGGGGCATACCGGAACAAGCGCTGCAGCTTAACCAAAAGATCACAGATGTTTACCTGAAAGACAGGAATTTTCCCAAAGCCATCGAGACAAAGAAAGAGGTGTTGAACGAGAAGTTTGTTCAAAATTCTACCAGGATAAAAGCAAGTGAGATCACCTCGCTGGCCGACATTTATATCCAGATCAGGCAGGACAGTACTGCCATCCGGCTGCTGAATGAATCCTATACACTGTCGGTGCGAAACGGGCATACACTGGAGGCAAAGAAGAGTATAGAAAAGCTGGACAGTATTTTTCAAAAAGCAAACAGGAAAGAACTGAGTTTGCAGTTGTATAAGGATTTCCTTTCTCAGCTGCCCGGTATCATTGCTAAAGACAGTTCGATAGCTGATAACCGGATCATGGCAGAAACAGAGATCAGGATAAAGGAACTGGAAACAGAAAAAGCGCTAAAGGATGACCTTATCCGCAGGAAGAATATTTTCAATTACTGGTTGATGGGTTCTATAATAGTATTAGCGGCTTTCATCGGTTTCATTCTTTTTATACTCAGGAAGCTTCGTATAAGGAATAAGAAGATCGCCCTGCAATCCCTGCGCCGGGAAATGAACCCGCATTTTATTTTTAACAGCCTGAACAGTATCAACCAGTTCATTGCTACGAACAACGAACTGGCCGCTAACCAGTACCTGACAAAATTCTCTACCCTGATGCGGCGGGTGATGGAGAATTCAAAAGAGGATTTTGTTCTGTTCTCCAAAGAGATCGAATTGTTGCAGAATTACCTGGATCTGGAAAAAAGCCGGTTCCCGGATAAATTTGATTTTACCATAACAACAGATGACGCACTTTTGGCTGACGAACAACTATATATTCCGGGAATGCTGATACAACCACACCTGGAGAATGCTATCTGGCACGGGTTGCGGTATATAAATGGAAAAGGGTTTTTGCAATTGACTTTTACGAGAGGAGAAAATGAGATCGGGATCATTATCGAGGATAATGGGATCGGTATTGCTGAAAGCAAAAGGAATAAAACAGACAACCAGAAGAAACGTTCAGGAAGGGGGATCACGAATACACTGGAGAGGATCAATATCCTGAATGAATTATATCATCAGCATATTACCTGCGAAGTGGAAGATAAGCCGGCGCCCGGCAGGGGCGTCCGGGTAAGGATGAGAGTCCCTTTATTGAAAAATTTTAAAGCATGAAGATCAAAAGCGTAATAGTGGACGATGAACTGATCGCCAGGAATGTGCTGGAAAATTATCTTTCAAAATACTGTCCTGTTGTGGAAGTGGTAGGACAGGCAGAGCATATCAAAGAGGCCGTGCCCATGATAAAGTCTTTGCAGCCACAGTTGGTGTTTCTCGACGTAGAGATGCCTTTTGGCAATGCTTTTGACATATTGGAAGCCTGCCAGGATCAGCCATTTGAAACCATATTTATCACGGCCTATGCCGAGTATGCTTTGAAAGCACTGAACCGAAGCGCCTCTTATTATATTCTCAAGCCAATTGATATTACAGAACTGGTGACTGCTGTAAACAAAGTGCAGGTATCTATCCTGAAGTCAGAAGAGTTCAACCGGAACCAGGTACTGTTGCAAAACCTGAAGCTGAAACCTGAACAGCAACATATCGTTTTGCCAACGCTGCAGGGGTTTGATATCATCAAAGCAGCTACCATTACAAAGTTGCAGGCCAAGGGGAATTTTACCGAAGTATATTTTACAGATGGCTCCTTCAAACTGATCTGCAAATTCCTGAAACATTTTGATGAATTGCTGGATGCACCTTTTATCCGGGTTCACCGTTCATTTATCATTAACCTGAACTTTATAAAATCCTACTCCAAAGCTGCGGGAGGTTTTGTGACATTGCAGGATGGGTCGGAGATCGAAGTATCGGCCACTTATAAAGATCAGTTGCTGAAAACACTTGGCGTTTAACCAGGAAAACCCAATACAGGCAAAACGAATATAGGCATACTAGCCATTCTGTTTTCTTACATACTTTGTAAGAATGACGATCAGTTGTCCTTCGATCCTGCCTTCGATCTGATCCGTATTATTTTCCACCAGCCGGATATTTTTTACAACAGTACCCATTTTGGCGTTCAGCGTAGAGCCTTTTACATCTAAAGATTTGATCAAAACTACTGCGTCACCACTTTGCAATACATTCCCGTTACAGTCCTTATGCAGGTCAACGGTCGCATCATTTTCATGATCTCCGGTGGCTTTGGCCCATGCTAGTTTTTCATCATCCAGGTACAGCATATCCAGGTTGTCTGCAGCCCAGCTCTCATTTCTTAGCCGGTTCAGCATACGCCAGACAACAACCTGTACACCAGGCGCCCCGCTCCACATGCTTTCTGATAAACAATGCCAATGGCTGCTGTCTAATTCCTCTTTCTTATCAATTTGTGCCCTGCATTTATCACAGGCTATGAGGCAATTCTCTTCCGTGTTGCCTGACTGTGGCGGCACTTCATACAACTTTATGTTATTCTCAGATTTACACAACTCGCATTTGCTTTCGCTTCTTGTAAGCAGCAGCTCTTCCAATTTCATTTTTTTGTAATTAAGGCGGCGAAGGTAATTAATTTAAATGCATTGCCCATCTTAATAGAGGAGTGCAAACAGCAACTACCTGCTGCAGGCAGGTAATAATACCTGTATCATACCACGGATGCAAGTAACAGATTCCTGAAGGCGAGAATCATTCCTTTGTCTCTTGCTTTTCTATTTCTGTGCAAAAGTCCGTACATAATTGACGAGGTCACCCGGAACACGGCTTTTGTCAAATGTCCCTTCGTATGCGTCTTCATGACCGGGCATCTTGTTCTTGAACCCGGGCATATCCTTATGTCCTACGTATATTTTATAAAGCAATGCCCCATCACTCTGTCTTTGAAATTCTGCGGATGTAAAATCAGTCGGATGCGTATTTAATTTTTCTGCCCGCTTTCCCGAACCTTTGCCATCTATTCCGTGACAGGAACGGCAATAAGAAATATAAATCTCTTTACCATAGCTGACCGAAGCTTCATCTGCAGCAACGGGGTTTTTTAATTTCTGATATCGTTCAGGGACTATCCAGGGATCATCCTGTTTCAAAATGAACGAAAGTGCCAGTGCACTGAATGCAACTACTGCCGGCACTACCAATAACCTTTTCATCGTACTAGTGTTTTTAGGGTTTCGTATAAAACCAAATTAAATCCGTGATAAAATTAGGTCAAAGCAAATACCCCGGATTATGACCTTTGTCATTTAAAATCAGATGTTTAAACGGACCAACTTGTCTCAATTGAATGCAGGTAAGCCAGACTGTAATTACAAAGCAGGGGTGCACATTGCCAGTGGCTGTATTGTCGTTATCACCCCTCATTATTTCCGGATTCAGACTGTATTTGTATTGCCAAAATAACAGATGTTTGCAGAGGTAACTAAAGTATATCACCGCTCAACGATTAAATCATGGCAACACAGGAAATAACGATCATTACAGTGGAAAATACCGTCAATGCACCTCTCGCAAAAGTGTGGGACTACTGGACACAGCCTGAACACATCACCCAATGGAATCATGCTTCTGATGACTGGCATAGTCCATGGGCAAAAAATGATCTGAGACCGGGTGGCAGCTTCAGTGCAAGAATGGAGGCTAAAGATGGAAGCTTCGGGTTCGATTTTGGTGGCGTGTATGATGCAGTGATCCTCCACGAATATATCGAATACACACTCGGCGATGGGAGAAAAGTGAAGATAACTTTCAGCGCCGGCGGAAATATTACCCGTGTTACAGAAAGTTTTGAAGCAGAAGGCACGAATCCGGTCGAAATGCAACAGAGGGGGTGGCAGGCTATCCTCGATAACTTTAAGAGATACACAGAAGCGGGAAATTAATTAGTTTTCCGGAAAACTAATTTATGTCTTCAACGGGTAACAGCAACTCTCCGTATGCTAACTGGCAACGAAGAAATTTCATCCGTACAGGTTTGCAGGCAACAGGCGCCCTCATGGTGTTGCCCGCTTCCGGTATGACAGACGGGTGGTTCGGTTTGCTAAAGGAATATACAGTACAGGATGTTATAGATATTGTTCTTAAAGAAATTCCCGGGGCGCCGATCAAAGACACTGTAGATACTATCAAGACAGGGAGTGCTGAACAAAAAGTGACAGGCATCGTTACCACGATGTTTCCCACGATCGATGTGATAAAAGAGGCAATACGGCTCCGTGCCAATCTTATCATTCCTCATGAACCGGTTTTTTATAATCACCTGGATAAACAAAACTGGATCGAGAACAGTGAAGTGGTAGCCCGTAAACTTGAATTATTGAACAAGCACAAGATCGCTATCTGGCGGGCGCATGATTACTGGCATGAACTGCACCCGGATGGCATCATACACGGAGTAGTTAAGAAAGCGGGATGGGAAAAATATTATAAAGAAGGTAAGATACTGAATATGCCGCCTGCATCGGTGAAGGAACTGGCCATTCATCTGAAAGCAAAACTCGGTATCAGGCAGGTAAGAGTGATTGGCGACCTGTCGCAGAAGTGTTCAAAAATTGCGCTCTTACCCGGCGCCTGGGGCGGATGGGATCAGATAACTACACTGGTTCAGGATAAACCTGATATTTTGATCGTTGGTGAAGTAGATGAATGGGAAACCGCCGAATATATACGGGATGCAAGGGTACTGGGAATGAATATTTCGCTGATCATTCTCGGGCATGTGCAGAGTGAAGAACCCGGTATGGAATGGATGGGCGGGTGGTTACAGCCAAGAGTGCCGGGTATCAACGTCATCCATGTGGGTTCAAAAGATCCTTTTGTGTGGATATGATCCAGCCCTCATTATTCCTTTTCTGAATGATCATTGACCATCCCATTCTTATTTATGCTTTCTGCTTTCAATTCACAAAAATTCAGGTTCTGGTCTTTCGTATCCATGTTCCTGCTGGTATTTGTACATGGATACAATCTTAATATAAGCTACCTGCAGCCATGGACCATGCCCGGTGAGCCGCTGACGTTCACTTCATTTACCGAGTATTGGTTAGCCAATGGTATTTTCCGCTTTCGCATCCCGATGTTGTTCATCATATCCGGTTATTTGTTTGCCATGGCTGATAACAAGCCCTGGAAACAACGGACCGGCAAACGGGTCAGGACATTGTTTTATCCCTATCTCGTATGGAGCGCTTTCGGGTTACTGCTGACTTTTATCATTGAATTTTCTACTTATGGAAGGAGTATGATCATGGCGACCGGCATGATGCAGATCGATGAGAGCAGGACATTGCTGCACCAGTATCATTGGTATGAAGTGGTAGCCCGCTGGATATTCTTTCCGGCATCCTACCAACTTTGGTTTATACGGGTATTGCTTATTTATAATATGGCTTATCCTGCATTACGCTGGTGTGTGATGCATAAAGTAGCCAGAAGAATTTTTTTTCCTGTTGCCGTTTTCCTGTGGCTTGCCACATTTGGGTTTGTGCTGGTAGAAGGAGAGGGATTGTTGTTCTTTTCATTAGGTATCTGGATTCAGAAAACGAATTTCAATATTAATGAGCCCGCGAAGTGGCTGCGGCCAAAATTCTGGATAATTGTTTTCATTGCTTTATCAGTATTCAAAACATTGCTGGCATTTGGAGAACATTTTGCCGGTATAGAACTCATTCTTGTATTATCTCACAAACTTGTCGTCTTCAGCGGACTGATCTGTGCCTGGTATGGCTGTGATATGTTGGTGAAATATTGCATGAGCCAAAAATGGTTTGTATGGGTGTCAGCTTTTTCTTTTATGATCTACGTGCTGCATGCACCGCTGATAGTTTATGCCACCCATGCTGTATTTGCAGTATCAGATCACTTGTACGGATACAGAATGGCCACATTTATATTGTTGCCCTTATGTATTGTTGCACTATCAGTATTGTCCGGAGCACTGTTAAGAAAAACCCTTCCGCAGGTGTATAGTTTTGTCACGGGAGGAAGGGGGCTTGGTTGAATTTATTTCAAAAACGCTTTTCGCAATTCTTCCGTTTGCTCATCATTGATCGGCACCATGCTGCCGATGGAGGATGACATTACAATTGATTTGGCACTGAACTCAGCTACCTCTAAGTAATCAAATGTCTGCAGTAGTTTATCACCCACTACTATCACACATTCATTTTGCAGTAATAATGCCGGTTTGTCTTTTGACAAACGGTTTACTATGTCTGCCGGGTTACTGAACTGAACGCCAAACTCGAGTTGTGGCATATCTTTCAAAAAGATCCAGCTTTCCGGAATGGTCCTAACATTGATATCAACGCCTGTTACGGCGAATGCCATCAGGTAAGGTGATTGCGTAAGAATGATGGAATTGATCTGCGGGTTGCGTGCATATATTTCCTGGTGTAACTCAGCGGTAAGACTTGGGTGCTTTCCGGGTTCCCGGTAGCCATCTTTTACCTGTACTATATCTTCTTCTTTCAGATCCCATCTCGGCACGCCGTTGGGGGTAATTAAAAAATCATTTCCTTTCCACCTGGCAGATACAGTACCGTAAGAACTTTTCATTAATCCGTGCTGGCAGGCCCGCTTAACAATGTTGCATATTTCGGATCTTTTCTCTCTTTCCAGGCTGGGGTAAGATACTTCTGTCATTTCAGGAAACTCAGCCTGCATTTGTGCATTGTGCTCTTCGATCATATCATCACTTAAGAAACGGGGCTTGCCGAACTGGCTTCCATATATCTGTGTCCTCGCACAGAACTCCAGCGTTTCAAATCTTTGGAACGCATCTGAAAGGTCCGATCCTCCCACTACCGTGCCATGGTTCTCCATGATAATAGCAGAAAACCCTTTAGCAAATTCAACTGCTATCTTATCGCCTAACATTTCGCTGCCTGGCAACGCATAAGGAGCATAGCCGATGTCGCCACAAACTTTCTTTGCCTGGTAAATGATATTGGTGTTGGGTATGCTTCTGACAATGCTGAATGAGACCAATGCAGGCGAATGGGCATGTATGACAGCTTTGATATCAGGCCGCTTTTTATAAATGGCTTTATGAAACGGAAATTCAGATGAAGGTTTATGTTTGCCGGTGATACTTCCGTCATTCTGAACACACATAATATCGGCAGGTCTTAAAGAGCCTTTGTCCACTCCCGAAGGTGTGATCCAGATATTGCCTTCGTCATCAATGACCGAAACATTACCGCCGCTGGTGGTGGTCAGTCCCATACTATAAATGCGTGAAATGACCAATGCTATCTGGTCTCTTGGGTGCATCAGTTTTGTATCAAGTGTTGTACTCATCTTTTTTCTTTTATCAATGTGCTGTAAAATTCAGCGATCAAAGGTAAGCAGCAGATGAGTGCTGTCACAATAAGCAATGAGTGAAATCATAATGATTTCTTTAGTACAGTGAACCATGCTGTTTATTGCATGTCAAATTCCCAGACTGTCCTGTACTGTCCTTGTTTTTCTATATAACTTAAGAGAGAATTATAGAAGGGGTCAGCGCCGATAGTAGCACTGTCGCCTATTACGAATAATCGTTCTTTTGCCCTTGTTACCGCTACATTCATACGGCGATAATCCTTTAAGAAACCGATGTCGCCATCATCATTACTGCGGACGAGTGACACAATGATATTTTCTTTTTCCTGTCCCTGGAAACTGTCAATGGTACTGATGCGCATCGTTGCCGGCAATATTTCTTTGGCGGCAGAGGCTTGTCCTGAATAAGGGGAAATGAATGCCGTTGTTAACGGGTCAAGTGCTTCGGTCTCTATTAGTTTTTGAGTGATCTGCAATTCGCCTTCGTTTTGCAGGCTGGTCCCGTCTGGGCCGTGCTGTTCATTGTAACCTGAACCGGCGGTATCAATGAAAGTGAGATGTGTGCCGTTGTTTTGCAGGTGAGCAGCGGTCAGTAAAAGATCATTATAAAAATAATTACTGCTGAACCCGGCAATGGATTTCCTCATGCGATACTGCGTATTCAGTAAATAAACATTCTTTGTCGTGACAATAGCTGCTTCAAGAATGGACCTGTTGAAACCCATCAGTGCGGCCTCATTACTTAACACAGTAGGGGGCAGTTGCCAGTGATCGCCTGCCAGCACTATCTTGTCAGCCAGTGAAAATATACACCATGCCAATGGCTCTATACATTGCCCCGCTTCGTCGATCACCAGGGTTTTGAAGTGGTGATGATCAATGCCTGCATCATATAAGCCTATAGGAGTACCTGCGATCACTTCAGCTTCTTCAAACAATTTCTCTTCGTTGTAATCCTGCATTTTTTTTATTTCCGCCCGGATGTTCTTTACCTCTTTGAACAGGAGATTACGCTGTTCCCGTTCGGCTTTGCCAAAACTGCGTTTGTACTTCAGCGCCATGCGGCGGAACTCTTCAGCCCGTTTCTTCAGTTGTTTTATTTCTTTCTGCGCTTTACTGTTATTGAGTTTGCCTTCTGGTGTGTGGGCAAACACCAATTCGTCCACTTTACTCATGTTACCCACTCTCAATAATTTAACTCCCTGGTGAATGAGGCCTTTGGCTATATTGTCCACCGCCGTGTTACTCGGGGCCGATACCAATACTTTTTCTCCGGCTTTGATAAGCTGAATAATCGCTTCGGTGAGTGTCGTGGTCTTGCCGGTCCCTGGGGGGCCATGCACAATGGTGATCTGTTCATTTTTTGTTATGGCTATAACGGCCTGTTGCTGGCTTTCATTCAGATGCTGGTTGCGAAAATGAAGTGAATGAACCTGCGGTAGTAAAAGTGTATTACCGGTAGTCGTGTGGCCGTTTAATTGTTCAAATAATCTGAATAACGGTTTATTGTTCTCCAGTTCAAGCAATACTTTTTTCATGATACTGGTCGTCCGGGTATCGGGAGCTAATTTAATACCGACACCATCATCTTCTATCCAGTCGGGGAAGTCGGGAGCAAACAGGCGGAACTCGCCATTCTTTCCTTCTAAATTAATGAGAACACCTTTCACAGGTTCTTCTCCTGTTATAAAGCACTCAATGGCCGCTCCATCTCTGAACATATTCGCTTCCGGCGGAAAACTGAGTTTGAAACTGATCTCCGGATAATCGGCATAACCAAAGTTCTTCCGGGTAACAATAATGGGATGCAAGGCAAGCCCTTCTGCTTTCAGTTGTTTCAGGGTATGTGCCTGGTCCAGCTTATAGCGGTTCACCTGTTCTTTTTCTTCGAGGTCAATACATTTCAGCAGCTTTTCAATGTGCGGGTGCATAGGGTGAAAATAGGTGATTTATCTTTTCTGATGAGCGGAATCATTTCCGTCTATTATTTGACAGGCTATATTTGTTTGCTAAGGACATTGCTTCACTGGTAAACCAGCAAAAATGAATAGTAGCTTTTTCACGGACAAAAATAAAAAGCCTTCTGAAAAGGATCTTGCCAAAGCGCTGGGCAACACGGTCAGCTTATGGCAGGAGATACATGATTACGTGCATGAAAAATATCCCGCTGCCATGGATGAATGGAAAGTGCCGATGGCAAAATTTGGCTGGAGTTTCCGGGTAAAAGACAAAAAAAGAATTATTGTTTATCTGGGTCCCCGCGATAAATTCTTCATCGTCACTTTTATATTCGGTCAGAAGGCTTATGATACGATCATGGAAAGCCCGGTATCTTCCTCCGTCAAGGCAGACCTGAAGGCTGCCAAAGTGTTTGTAGAAGGCCGCGGTGTAAACATAGGGGTGAGAGATGAGAAGCCATTGAAGGATATTTTCAGATTAATAGATATAAAGCTCGAAACCAGTCGCTGAGCAGGCAGCGATCGCTGTACAACGCCGCCTTACCGCCAAACAGTTTATGGGAAGACTGAAAACTATTCTATCGAACATTTTACTAAAAACGAAGGGGCATTATAGGAGCCTGAAGAAAAGGACCTGATCATCTTTTTGGCAGGAATAATCGCTTAGCTTTGCAGCAGTATTTATTCTGAGATGCTGTTATGCGAAGGATTTTCTTTGGTTTGATCTTATTGTCATGCTCTTTGTCCGCACTTACCCAGTCGTTCATTACAGATAAGGCATCTGAACAACTGAAAGAAGAACAGGGAAGGTTTCTGCTGTATATCAGTTACCTCTCCATTGATTCAAACATAATTGACCGGCTTACCCGTTTTATTGAACAGGAAACAGATAGCATTCAGTTGGCGATCCTGAAGGATTCATCACAGGATGGTGACCAGAAAACTGATGCCATTTACAGTACCGCTTATTTCCTCCAGGAACTCAGCCAGAAAATGGCGAGACAGAATTTTGAGATATATGATATTCCAGCTGCACTGGAGTCATTCAAGTTATTGCTGCAGGCGTTGATGGACGGCAAACCTTGTTTTGAAATAATCAAACCGCTGAACCCTGAGTGTAGCCAGCTAATGGCGGCTTCATTCTGGCGATATGGCCAGTCTGTCTGGATGGAGGATGCCGCTTTATATAAACGGGTGGCCTCTTCGCCCGATAATATTCTTCCGTTCATTGAGAAGAACCCAGGGTTCCGCTTTGCCGATTCTCTGTTATTTGTGGTGGCGGCTCATGATCCCATCAGCATACTCCGTCACCTGCGGCTGGAAAAGCCAGGTCTGCGATCTGTTACGGAAAGAAATAAAGACAATATTTACCTGCAGCAGATCCTCTCGTTCATCAATGAACCGTATGCAGCAGAGCTGATACCATTCACCGTGCCGCTTGCTGAGAAAAGAGCAAATAATGAAACTATCATCAAAACAAGATCGGATGCCAACGCCTATTTTCGTTTATTGGTCAATACACTGCAGGAAGAATTAAAGAGGCCGCCGGACTCATCCTCTGTATTCCTGCCGCTTTTACGAAATGGTATCAAAAAGAAAGCTTTTTCATTTTATGTGAACCGGGTGAATGAACTGCACGGTATGCCCGGCAATACCCGTTTTGCAGCCGTAAAGAACCTGCGGATGCAAGATATTTATTATGTGATCACCAGTTGTGAAGAAGAGCTTTATACCTCGAGCTACATCGGGCTATACGGGAGACTGATAGAATATTTCCATACACGCCCAGCAGATTCATTGTTCAGGGCCGTGCAGTATGATGATTTCCGCCGGTTCATCCACATGGCTGCCAGCTACAATACACTCGCAGATTTCCTGAGTTGTATGCCCCGGGAAACCGCTTCGATGATCATGAACAGGTTCATCACGGGTATTGAAAGCGATACAGAAACAGGCCTGGAAAAAGCAATGGATGTCGCCGATTCATTTGCCGGGCTGGATTCACTTCATGATGTCACTATACTGGTAAAGCATGAGCTGGTGTCCAATCTTGAGCGTTGCCACAGGGAAGGGTCATATCTCGGTATTCGGTTATACAGTATCCTTTTGCAGGTGTTTGAACTCGTCAGGCAGAAAAATGATGCATATAAATTGTGGGCCAGTATCGGTAACCAGGAAGTACTGGAGCGCCGGGTATTGCAGGATAGCCTTCATAATAATATTACAGAGCTGGTATTGTTTTACGGCGATGACGATGGCATCGCTTCCTTCAAAAACTTTCTGGCTTTATTCAGCGACATACTCAAATGGGAAGTATTGCAAAATGATCTGTGGGTATCCATCCGTTCTCTTTGTGGTGAACCGTTTATTATCTATGCCAACCTGCCTCTGGATAATTACCACGATCTTGACCTGCGTGCGCAGGACTCATTGATCACTTTCCTGCGGCAACGATCGCTGAACCCTTCCATACTCATTCACCGGGGACATAGTTATCATCTGAGTAATACCCTGAGGCGGTTGCAGCCTTCTGTAAAGCTGGCCATACTTGGATCATGTGGCGGGTACAATAGTATTTTAAGCGTTGCCAACATCAGCCCGCAGGCACAGATCATCGTTTCAAAGAAAACAGGTTCTAAACTGATCAACGACCCGATCATTGATGTGATCAACCGGGCGCTGCAGGATAAAAAAGACATTGCCTGGCCTGCAGTATGGGAAGAATTGCGGATCCGCTTTGGTGAGGATGAACTTTTACACGGTCTTTTCAATGAATATATCCCGCCAGCCAGGAACGTAAGCTTGTTTGTACTGAAACTTTTTAATTACTACCGGAGAGCTGTCTGATCTTTGTTCTCGTTTGGGAATATAGACAAGTGAACAGGAATCATAGGCTTTCGATAAAAAGGGAGTGACAAAATAATGGTCACGCCGGCCTGAATTTTTCACTATTTTTTGGAATTGCTGTATAGTTATCGTACACTTATGTTCTAAAACTCTTTATTATGATCAGGACAAAACCAAAACTTGCTTTATTGCTTTTATCTGGCTTATTTTTATTTACCACCGCAGTGATCAGCTGTAACAATGGCGACAGTGAGAAAAAAGATGCAGGCGCTGATACGGCTACGAAAAAAGAACCGGCCACTCCTCCTGAGAATACGCAGGACACTACGAAAATGGATACGGCGGATACCCGCCCGGTCAAGACCACTGACTAACCGATCATTCAGTATCTATGGCCACACGGTTATGTGTTCATGCTGAAAAGCTGTGAACTCAAACGCCGGGTGGCTTTTTCATTTTTATTTTGATCGTTTTTACTTTGAATTTTTCTTCAGGCGTTTTTACCCGGTTACGTACCAGTTTGCTTATCAGCCAGTGCTCAATACGGTGATGAGCGGGTATGAGCAACGCTGCTATAGATACAAAGATCAGTATCTCATACACGGGGGTATGATGGGTCAATGCCATTACATACGGGTGCAGCAGGAGAGTAAGGTATTCAAAGAAGATGAGCAGGGAAAGAATACCCAGTATCTTGATAATGCGGATATGGATCTTGATCCGGCTTAGTAAAAGGGTGAAGAGAAAAAATCCGGGAATGAATATTCCGATAAAAAGCAACTGTAATTGCTGCAAACGTTCTTTCGCAGCGATTTTTTTGTTCTGTGCTATCTCCAGTTGCCTGAGTTGCTCATTGGAGGATAGTATCTGTGACTGGCGTATCCTGCTTTTGCTGTTCACCGAATCATTCAGTTCCTGTACATAATTCATATAAACAAAAGCACTGTCGATATTTTTTTGTTTTTTATAATGATCGGTCAGGAACCTGGCCGCTTCCATTTCATGCGAGAGAAAGCCATCTTTCTTTGCAACAGATACTGACAGGGTCGCATAATAGGCAGCAGAATCGCTTTTATTCAATTTGCCGTATAACCTGGCGAGACCCAATGCTGCTTCGCAAAGTATTTCGTCATCATTGACAGACTGAAGGTGCGTGATGGCCTGTTGATAGTTTTCTTTTGACAGGGGGTATATTCCCATTTTAAGATAACTATGCCCAAGTCCTGTCATGGATGTTCCTACCAGGTCCACATCATCAAGACGCTTCGCCAGTTCAAGTGACCTGTTGAAATAGAGGTATGCGGAATCTGAAATATCCAGGCGGTTGTATGCATCACCCATGTTCAGGGCGATGTAGTACTTCATATCTTCTACGTTGAATTGACGGATGACCGAATCGGCTTTTGAATAATACTCCAGCGCCTTCCGGTATTCTTCCTGCAACGCATGTATCACGCCGATATTCATTAACACACTGGCAAGGTTTCGTGGCTTATCCCTTTTCTCTTCTATCTGCAGTTTCTGAATATTCAATTCCAATGCGCGGGGATAGTTGCCGATCTTGATAAAGGCATTCGCCAATACACCCATCGATCTCGATTGCCCTTCTATGTAGTGGACATCTTTTGCCAGGTATAATGCCTGCTGGGCCAGCAAGATGGCCGTATCGGGGTTATAAATATTCATCGCACCTGCCAGCTGCCACATTAATCTTACCCGGTTGGTGTCCTGCTTCTCAGCGGTAAGAAGCTTTCCGAGGCTGTCAGCTTTTGTTTTTTGAGCTGATGCGTCATTGGTAAAGAAGAGAAGAGTAAGCAGCAGAAAATATTTTCCCGCAAAGCTGGTATAGCGCAGAGATGTGACGGTCATCATTATTATTTATAAGAGGAATATCCCGATCCTAATTTAAGTATTAATAAGGTGTTTCAATTTTTTCAGCAAAAATAATTTGCAGGTTGTTTGATATAAGTCATGAAGTAGAAGGTATTTTTTTGCCGGCTGTATCTATATCGGTAGATTTAAGTTAACTTTCGTTGTACCAAAACCTGCTGTTATGTCAATAAAATACCTGCTGACGGGACTGTTCATTTTTTTCAGCAGCTTCTCTTTTTCACAGCCATCAGTGTATGAATTCGATTATTATTTTGATGTTGACAGTGTCCGCGAACATTATAATGCTTTTCTTGTGAGGAATGATGATGGCACCGGTTTTATACGGGTCAGGTATATTGATGGCGAGACCGGGAAACCCGTGATCGTGCATATGCAGATGCAGGAACATTATCTGGGCGATGAGGATGAGAACGACAGCCGCAAGACCGACAGCAGCATTCTTGTTTTTGAAGGCATCGATCCAAAAGTGATCACAGGCGGCCCCGGTATTCAATATGACCCTGATCTTTTCTGGTTTGAATGGAATAAACAAACAGGGTATTATGAACCGTGGGCAGTTATCTCAGAAGGGGCAGATCCGAAGGACGATGTGGAAGGAGTGATCGCCGATATGCGGTTGCTGAACCAGGAAGACCTTACCAAAGAAAGAGTGCTGGAATATTTCACAGAGAAAGATGAGTTCTATGTCAATCTTTTTGAAACAACAGTAAGAGCATTGACACCCGAACAGAAAAAGAGCCGGCTTCACTTGCTGATAGTCGCCAATACGGATGATATATCTATCGGCACTACCTGCGTAGTGGACAAAGATGCTACCTACAAAACATTCAGTCAACTGGCGGAGTTCCTGGAGATACAATTTGTTCCTAAAGTTATTTTTGGCAAAGAGTTCAGTAAAGTGAACGTGGATAATGCTATCAATGATTTAAGACCGGGCCCCGGCGATATTGTTGTGTTTTACTATTCAGGTCATGGATTTGCCAATGTGAAAGACGGTTACACTTTTCCCTATCTCGACCTGCGGGATAAAACATATCAGACATACGGAGGCGCTTACACGCTGAATATAGAAGACATCTACAAAAGGATAAAGGCCAAAGGGGCAAGGCTGAACCTTGTGTTCAGCGACTGCTGCAACGCAGACCCTACGCAAACCACGCTGGT
Organism: Chitinophagaceae bacterium; assembly: GCA_016787135.1. Classification (GTDB taxonomy): domain Bacteria; phylum Bacteroidota; class Bacteroidia; order Chitinophagales; family Chitinophagaceae; genus VBAT01. The sequence continues at coordinate 23,217 of JAEUVK010000195.1, forward strand.
GAGCAGCGACGGCGCCAGTACCCGCAGTTCTTCTATCGGGTGGAGCATGGAAAATTGCAGGGCGCTTTTTATGAACCCCAAACCGCTGTCGGTATTAATGACAGCTGCATCGAAAGGCGAACTTTCTGCCGGGAACAGCACCGGCGGCATATTTACTTTTAATTTCAGGGAGTCACTGGAAAAATTCATAGGGCCTTTTTATTTCAACAGCTCCTGGAATACTATTCTGACCGCCGCCAAATCACAAACCATCAGCAAAGCGAAACGTACATGGTGCCGGCAACCCGATAACAGCAAAAAGGTCTGCGTACAGAACCCTGTATTCAAAATGGAATGATCCCTGTTTTCTTTCTTGCCTGAAGCAGCCCTTGCCGTATAATCGCTATGGTTTATTTTCGGGCATGGCATTGCTGGAAGTATCAGGTATCAGTAAACAGGGAAAGGATGATTTTTCTGTAAAGAAAGTAAGCTTCACACAGGAGCCTTTTCAGCATATTGCTATTGCAGGAGAGACAGGATCGGGTAAAACCACATTGCTCAAAATGATCGCAGGCCTGTTACAACCGGATGCCGGTGAAATAAAATTTGAGAATAAAAAGGTCATTGGCCCCTGCGATCAGCTGATCCCTGGTCATCCCGGTATTGCTTACCTGAGTCAGTATTTTGAATTGCGTAATAACTACTGGGTGCATGAGTTACTGGAAATGGCCAATAAACTGGAACAGGGAGAAGCCGATAATATCTTCCGCATCTGCCAGGTAGATCATTTAACAGGGAGAAGAACAGACCAGTTGTCCGGAGGAGAGAAACAACGGATAGCATTGGCAGGATTACTCATCACATCGCCCCGCTTATTATTATTGGATGAACCCTTTTCTAACCTGGATATCCTGCATAAGAATACGATCAAACAGGTATTGCAGGATGTCAGCGAACAAATGAACATTACGAGCATACTGGTTTCGCATGACCCGGTGGACATATTATCCTGGGCCGATACCCTATTATTGATGAAATATGGTGAGATCGTTCAGCAGGGAACACCCGAAGAAGTGTACCGGCAGCCCGTGAATGAATACTGTGCAGGATTGCTGGGAGATTACAATCGTATTACCGGCCCCGGCGGCGGTTTTGTTTCGCCGGCACCTGAAGGAAAACAGTTGATGATCCGGCCGGAAAGTTTTTTGATAAACGAAAAGACGGAACATACATTGAGCGGGACTGTACAGGAGATCATTTTTTGCGGCAGCCATTATACTATCCATGTACAGGCAGGCGGGCAGGTGATACGTGTACGAACAGCCCGCCACAACGTAACTGCAGGAGAACAGGTGTTTCTTTCTTTCCGTTCCAGCGACATCGCATACATATAGCGGATATTTTCCGTATGAATTTTATTCCGGCCCAAAACTGTAATATTGATGATCATTCTTTCAACATTAAATACCCGGGCCATGCGTTACTTCCTTCTTGCATTCACCCTTTTTCTTTTTATTGACAGCCATTCACAGGTAAATAAGCAGCCGGTCTCCGTGACCGATATGCTTAAAATCAGAACAGCGGGCAGTGTGACGCTGACCGATGACGGAACTGTGGCCGCATTTACTGTTACTTCCATTGAGCCCGAATCGGACAGCGCTAAATGGGAATACAAATATATTACGCAGATATGGATGATCTCTGCAGAACCGGGTGCGTCACCCAGACAACTGACCTTCGCCAAAGAAGGCGCTTCGCAACCGGCATGGAGCCCGGATGGAAAACAACTGGCCTTTGTCAGAACAGTGGACAGCAAACCACAGGTATTCATTTTATCATTGGCAGGTGGTGAGCCGGTGCAACTGACAAAATCAAAATACGGCGCTTCTTCTCCCCGCTGGAGTCCTGATGGAAAACAGATCGCTTTTTCCGCTTCGGTAAAATGGAAAGAACTGATGAATGATTCTCTGCTCAATCCGGGAAAGAAAGTACCGGCCTGGTGGACGGAAAAACCGGGCTTTGCCAAAAACGAACAGATGATTCCGTCGTCAGCGAAACCCAATCCTGATGGCTCGCTGAATGAAGTGAGAGCCTATCTTGATATGAATGCGAATGACCGGAAAGCAACAGTATTGAACAAACTGAATTTCCAGAGTGAGACGGATATCTCCCCAGAGATGAACTTCAACCATTTTTTTATAGTGAATGTTCAGCCGAACGCCGCACCTGTGCCGGTGACGCACGGCTTTTACCGTTTCAGCGATCTTGAATTTACACCCGACGGCAAACAATTCATACTGACCGGCGATGTGGACTCAATGCAACATCCCGACCGTTCACTTGAATCGGAAATATTTCTTGCAGATGGTAATGGGCTGAAGATGCTCATCGGAAAAGAAGGCATGTCCTATAACAGTGTGGTGTTATCCCATGATGGCAAATGGCTGGCCCTGCAATATAATAAGACAGGATATGTATCCGTGCCTTCGCTGGCATTGATGCCGGTGAACGGGTCGGAAAAAGATATGATGACCATATCCTTTGACAGGGATGCCGGTAATATGGTATGGAGTAAAGATGACCAGTCCATTTATTTTACTGCACAAAGCAATGGCGGTGTGCCTTTGTATAAACTGGATATAAAATCAAAACAGGTGAAGCAACTTACGGATGTGAATACCGGTATGCTGAGTTTTGATATCGTAAATAATAAACTGGTCTATGTGCAGACCGCTGTTACCGATCCGTCCGAACTGTATATCGCTGATGGCAATGCAACCAATGCAAAGCGGGTAACTGATCTCAATAGCGGCTGGCTGCAGCAAAGGATTTTATCCATACCGGAGAAACATACTTTTAAGAACAGCATCGGGCTGACGGTTGAATACTGGGTGATGAAGCCCGCAGGATATGAACCCGGGAAAAAATATCCTTTGCTGTTAGAGATACATGGCGGCCCCACTGCCATGTGGGGACCGGGTGAATTAACTATGTGGCACGAATACCAGTTCTTCTGCAGCAAAGGATACGGGGTGGTGTATTGCAACCCGAGGGGCAGCGGCGGTTATGGCGAAAAATTCTTAAGAGGCAATATCAACGACTGGGGCGCAGGGCCCACAAGCGATGTGCTGACCGCATTGGATAAAACAGTGGCAGAAGGATGGACCGATACTTCTAAGCTATTGGTCACCGGTGGTTCATATGCCGGGTATCTCGTAGCATGGATCATCGGGCATGACCAGCGTTTCAAAGCGGCCTGTTCGCAACGCGGAGTATATGATCTGTCCACGTTCTTTGGCGAAGGCAATGCCTGGCGGCTGGTGCCGAATTATTTTGGCGGCTATCCGTGGCAGCCGGAAACAAAAGCATTGCTGCAAAGGGAATCGCCGGTCAGTTATGTGCAAAATATCAGGACGCCATATATCATCTTTCACGGCGACAATGACAGGCGAACCGGTTTTGTGGAAGGGGAGATGCTCTACCGCAGCCTGAAAGTGCTGGGCAGACCGGTGGAGTATGTTCGTCATCCCAATGCGACGCATGAGATCACCCGCAGCGGTAATAACCGGCAGCGCATAGACCAGATGTTGCGCACATGGGAGTTCTTTGAACGCTGGCTGCATTGACGGAAAGCCACGTCCGCATTTATAGTACATTTAGTAAAACTTTTTGCTATGCCTGCCAAAACCAACTGGCCCGATGCCATACAACCCCTGCTGAAAAAATACAAGAGCAAACAACATCCGCTGGAGTATAAGAATGTTTACCAGTTGGTGGTGATGGTGATACTCTCTGCACAGGATTCGGACAGGAACATCAATAACCTGGCGCCGGAACTGTTCAAAGCTTTTCCTGATATGAAAGCATTGTCGAAAGCCACGGCGGAGACCCTGCAGCCTTTTATCAGCAAGGTGAGGAACTTTGGCAACAAGACCGGATGGCTGCTTGCATTGGCACAAACAATAAAGGACGATAAGAATATCCCGCTGACGCATGAAGGGCTGACGCAGTTAAAAGGTATCGGCCGCAAATCGGCGAATGTTATACTCCGTGAAGCCGGTAAGCCTGCCGAAGGCGTGATCGTTGACCTGCATGTGGTACGTGTGGCCCCGCGGCTGGGTATTGCTACGGGAACGGATGCCAACAAAATTGAAAAGCAACTGATGGAGGTATTGCCGCAAAAAGACTGGGATGCCGGTATGGCCATGTCTTTTCTTGGCCGTGAAATTTGCCGGCCTACACCCAAATGCAGCGAGTGCCTGATGAAAGGAGTGTGTGAGTATTATAAGAAGATTTGATGATAGTTTACATGATTCGTGAGACACGAACCATAGCATGGGGATTTTTTCCATTCACCACTCTTAACTCCAAATCTCCCTTATCCTTTTCCTGCTGACTACTCTCACTTCAATGAGATGCGCCGCTTCAATCAATTTATGCAGGAGTTGCGATATACGAGTAAGGTTCAGTTCGGGATCAAGACTATGATAAGCCGTGGCGGAAAGGGCGTATTGCTGCAGGTCTTTTAGAATGGCAAACCATTCTTTCCTGTTTTGATATGCGGTCACTTTGCAGAATGCATGAAAAGGGTCAGTGAATTCTTTGCGACTAAGATGACGCGGAAAGAAGTGCCAGGGTCCCTCATGCCGGTGCCAGCCGCAGTAAAGATGATAGCTGCTCAGCCTAAGGCAGCATACCATTTCTTCTTTGGTAAGCACCGCTTTTTCTCTGCCAGAATTTTCCTTCAACATTTCAAAAGCCACGCCGAGCAGTTCTTTTGTTTTGTCAATAAAATAAACCAGTTCCCCGGGTGAACGACCCTTATACAGCACACCTGTTGCAGTGGCATTGATAGCTGATTTCAGTATGGTCAGCGCCTGGCGCAGCGACCAACAGGAGAAATAATCACCAATGACTTTAAGACCATGTTTTGCTTTATTCATAAAAGAAGGATTGAGCGTTCTGCCTAAGCGCACAACTGTTGAAAAAATGCTTAACAGGCACAAGATAATGCTTTTAAATATTTATTTAATACTAAACAAGCATTTTTTTATGCCCTACGGGCAATCCAGGCAGCGATATCATTTTCGGGATAACTGCTTATTTTGGTGATGACAATGATATACCATGGCGAAAAAAGTATTGGAAAAGAAAGTATTCAACAGAATTAAGGCAGTGATTGCAGAGAAAGGAAGAACGAATAACTGGCTGGCAGAAGAACTGGGCATGAACCCAACCACCATTTCCAAATGGTGCCGCAACCAGATGCAACCCACGGTGGAAACCCTATTTAATATTGCTGAGGCCCTGGAAGTGGATGTAAGGGAATTGCTGGTATCTACCCGGAAGTGAGTATGCCTTAGTCATTCCGCCATTATGACCGATCTATACACTCCGAACGCTTTATCCATGCTTTATCCATACTTTATCTATGCACTATCCATAGAGGTAAAATGAAGGAAACCGGTCTTATTTGTGACAGGACGGCATCGTAGAAGCCCGTTAAGTTAAAGCAGCTATCAAAGAGTATCTGTTGTTCCGATACTGGCTGACACGCATCGAGGCGTAGCTAATCTTGTATCTAGCTACAGACAGGAATCAGGGCTGAGGAATTTAATTTTGATAGTTGACTGTTTATCAAAACTTAAGTTGAAAAGAAGGACAAAAAAAATCTAAAAAATATTTCAAAATATTTTCACCCATAAGGGGGAGATAATATAAAGACGATATATAACTTCCTGTTACGAAAGTGGGCTAAGGTCTATCTCTAACCCTTCCAATGCCGAAGGGTAATTGCTTTTTGTATAGTTATATGTTTCATTGAATTTATTTTTTGCGACCTGTAACTCCCTTTTCCTTTTCCCGAAGTTATCAATTTGAGTTTTATCAATAAACATCGCAACGTTAAGTGTATCACTAGACAATTCTTTGCTGGCATTATTATATGCTATCTCTTTTTTAAGAACATCTTGGCTGAGTTCTATCAAATGTTGCCTGTAATCCATGCTAAAAATGTTTATATACAATTTACGAAGAATTTAGGGATTTTAATGGGATGCTGCTTGAATGAAACCAGCTTTTAACATTCCGAAAACATGGCTGTATAACCGCTTATAATGTAAGATCAAATGGTGTGGTTGAGTCCGTGTATCCCAGAACATATTTTAATGGTGATAAATGAATACAGTTTTTCACTTTTAAAATTTAATAAACATGATCAAAAATGCCAACAGTCAGTTATCGCAGTACAATGCCACCGACCATTACCATAAATATATATGTGGTATGGTTCTTACAGATGGCGCAAAAGCACTCGCAGAAATGTTTGAGTGCTTTTGGTTTTTAGATATCATCTGTTCTTATCATCCCACATTACTGGAACATGAATTCCAAACATGGCGCTTAGTCGTGAACGAAGATCAGTCTGCATTTGTTGAAGGGACGGATGGCAATGAAAATACTTTGATTCAGCAGAAGGTTGAGTACACAGACTTCAAAGCCAGGGAGGCCACTGTCTGGGTAGAAGGACTGGTGATACTGCTACCATCGGAACATTGATGAAGTAGGTTTATTAAACTTTGGGCCCTGCAAAGGCAGGGTTTCATTTTTTAGCTTTTTCCCAGTCAAAAGTACCATCAAATTCCTTTTCCTTTGAAACTTTTCCATTTACTGGAATATTGATATTGTGTAAGTACCATTGATCGTTTCGAGTTAATTGGATAATAAATTCATATTTTTTTACTTCAGAGTTTATAAGGTTTACATAGTAATAGAAGCCGACAAAATAGATATTTAATTCATAGGACTCCAACAAATTAAGCCATTCTTGCTCCCCAAATTCAGAAGTCGGCCAAGGCACTTTCTTTTTTATAAGATGACTATTTCCAGTAATAAAAATATTTGTCGGTATAGATTTGCGAAACAAATCTTTCAACTCGCGAGTACTTCTTGGGCTAGTAAATGTTATTACACTAAAACCATGAGTAATTTTTATTGGAACTTTACCCATGTTTTTTATTGTATATTCTATTTCCATGGGCCAATCGGCAATTGTCTTATCATATGGCATTATTTCAATTTGTAGCCAAGGTTTGTTTACTAAATCAAATTGCTTTCTTTGTTCAACTAATGAGTTCAACTGTACATCAGCAGTAACTTTGGCATAAGTTGCTAGCTCAAATGCTGCCTTAGTAGAAGAGTCGGCAGCAGCTAACATTTTTTGATTAATTTCTTGGGATATTTTACTTGCCGAATCGTTTGATGCATTTGATTTTTCTACTAATGAAAGTGATCTGTTTGTTGATTTTAGTGAGTAATAGGATATGATTACTGAGACTAAAGACGCAATCGAAGCTAGTGCTATAAATGCTAATTCGAATGTTCTGTGATTGATGTACTTCTTTTTTTGTTCCTTCCATCTTTCCTTTTTTATTTGTTTAATTTCAATATTATCAGGAACAAATGGGTTGTTAGGTTTTGATTTTTCTTCCATACAAAGGTGGTAAGGTGGGTTAAGCAGCGTGTCAGTTTGTAAATCTAGGGGTTTCGTCTTCCTTAATTTTCAAAATTTTATTTGCAATATCTATTGCAATTTTTGAATCTTCCTTTTGTCTTACATTAATAATATTCTTTTTAGCATCTAAAGTTTGGTAATTTGAATATACTCCCCATTGGCCATTTTCTAACTCAAAGGATGGGTTAATAAATGGTTGTGGTTTTATGGTGGAATGTATTTGTAGAGTTGTGACATTAACTACATCGCCGTCAAACTCAAGATTAAATTGAACTTCAAAACTTCCTTCATTAAAATCTAATTGGAATCTTTGGTGTGTCATATTTATGTTTTTGAGTGATAAAATATCAATATCTTCTCTTTATCTGATAATCTAACTCATCCTGAATATACATAATTGCCATTGCTGCACTTTGGTCGTCTAATTGGAAAGTGAAATTGATGGCCGTGATCTTCCAAGGATTCGTCTTCTTGATCAATATCTTTTCCATTGTCATTTCTTTTTTCCCGCCAGTGAGTTTGAACCGAATCACTTGTTCAGAAGTATAAAGCACTTCAACCTGCATCCGGAACTTCCTTTCCATCCGAAACACATTTACCAAAATTTCAAACTTATCCCCCACATTAGGAAGCGGCTTGTTCATAATCATATTCTTTAGTTGGGTCTTCTGCCGTTAAAAAATCCTTTGCCACAGTCCACGCCGTCATTCCTTCAGATGGATATTGAAAGGAAGCAATTTCCTTAATCCGCTTTTCATCCAAATCACCAAAAAGCCATTCATAGGCCAGTTCTTCCGTCAATATCACAGGCATCCTTTCTTTATTATTGTGAATCTTTGCCATCAGTTCATTGGCCTTTGTAGTGACAATTGCAAACGTGTCCGCTGATTGTTGCCTTTCTACATTTTCCCACTCCCTGCACACACCTGCCATAAAGAAATACTCAGGCCTATCCTTTAATGTAATGCAATAAGGGATTTCTTCTGTTGCTTTTAATAACTGACCTTTTGCGCCAAACTTTGGCCTGTGCTGCCATTCAAAGAAGTAAGAAGATAACACAAGCACCCGACCATGTTCTGTGCCTTGGCGGTACATAGATAGTCTTCCCTTATCATTGACAAACAGGTTTTCACTTTTGGCATTTAGCCAGGTATTTTTAATCCGGGAATTCTTCAAGTCATTAGCATCATGAATAAAGGAAGGAATGTACTCCCAATGCATATTCACAATTTCAAAATCCTTCTTCCCGAAAATAGGTTTTATGACAGGCCAATCCCTATAATCAAAACCACTTTGAGCAGGACGGTTTATGCGTAGATTTTTCAACTCCTTTTCTATTGCGATAAGCCTGATAAACTCAGCTCTTGAAACTCTGCATCCGTTATAGTAGCACATAATTATTTTTTTGTAATACTGTAGTCAAATCGCTGAACAATTAAAGCTGATTCTATAATGAAGTCAAACATAAACTGAATATGTTCTTCGGTCACTCCTAAAGGATCACCCATCGTAACTATGGGGTCGTCGAACGATTCATACACTGGCGGGGTTAAAAATTTAAATTTTGTGTATTTTCTGAAGTCAAGACCTAATCCAATGATATTTAGGGATTCTGATATGTTGTCAAAATTTTCATCATATTGCTTCGTAACTTTATCAATATGATCAGTTATAGGGTAAAGGGATTCTTTAATTTCTTTATTACGGATTTGACCAACATTTACGTGATGAAACCCCCATGTTGTTATGCCGGTGTAGTTGTAACCAAATTCAGCACGCTTCTTCCTATTATCAGATTGAATTAGGCGGTAAAATGCCATTGTTAGTCCAATAATTCCGCTTTTCTTATCATTTTCTTTAAAAGATTTGTCAGCGTCGATAACTCTTTGCCTGATTTCAGGAAAAGTGATTAAATCATACAATGAAATATCATTAAAGTCGATTTCAAAAACTATTTTTGTGTTTTCTTCAAAAAATAGGGTAGCGACTCCTTTGCACTCTTCGATTTCTACCTGTGCTGGAATCTGAAAGCTATGTTTTAGGTTATTCCGTCTTGTATTTATTTTTTCAACAGAAGCAGCCAAAGTGAGTTCAGGGAGTATTGTGAAATAATCCATAAGAAAAATCTGTTGCTTTCCTATAATAGATTTTTTGTCTTTTTCGCTGATCCCTTTTTTTAAACATGCTAAATTCATAAACCAATCTATCGCATCATGAAACGAAAGAACTGATGTGTAAGCAATTATTTCTGGTTGTTTTGATTGTTCAACACCAGCTTTATATAGATACTTTATGTAAGCTAACCTTTTAAGAATGTCTTCTTTAGTCATTATGATTGTGAATTGAATTCTTGATTTGTATGATAGATGTATGCAATTTCCTTTCCCGGCAAATTTCCTTCTTCCTTTAAAAGGTTCATTACAGAAGTTCCGATTCTTAAAAAGTTAGACGATAGGCTTAAAGCTAATGGAACATTATTAGTAAAGAAAGCGGTGCCAGCAGCTGCCACAATTTCAAGCGTAGAAAAAGTTGATTTGATCTTATGCCTTTCGTAACTCCTTTTGTAATCAAGATACAAGTACTCATATTTGTCCTTTATTTCAGCGGGCGTGAAGTTTGATCTAGCTATTTCATTTATCCAATTTATCAATGCCAAATACTGCAAACGGGTATCTTCATCACTTCTGAAGTCAATGATTTGTTCCCATGGAGTATTTTCATCAGGTTCGGGAATGTTTGCCAAAATAAAATGAACAACCTGTTTTTTTTTGCCTATATCAACGGAAACTTCGTCAGATTTAAGTATTGGGTAATATTCAGCTTCTTCATCTTTCTTAGACAATGCTACAGCATCAACTCGTGCTTGAATATCATGGACTTTAAATGTTGCCTGAAGTCTTTGACGCACAATTTCCTGATCGACATTAAACAAACTGGATTGATTTTCAGTTCTCTTTCTAAGGCCTTCTAAATAATCATTGAGAAATTGTAATTCATTTTCGGAAGTAATGTCCGATTTAGTTGCAGGCGTGCTATCGAATTCTACAAAAACTTTCTGATCAATTAAATAGTCAAACAATTTTAATTCTTCTCTTAACATTAGTACTATCTCTCTATTTTTCACATCATCTTGAATAACTTCGGGTGCCACGCTTTTGACAAGCGACTTCTTAAAATATATTTTATCAAAAAGGAGGGACAGCTTTTTCAATTCACTATTGTCTTTATAGTGGTAAAAGTTAGGTGTCCAATAAACGGCATTCTTTCCCATAAGATTTTGTTTAAAAAAATTACAACATTTCCTTTTATTAACTGCTTATACTTCTTCACAGCATCACATTCATTTGACAGCATCTGCACTTCAATACTGATAAACCTTTGTTTGTAATAAGACATAGCTCTCTGTTTCATCTGTTGATATACCCGATCAATATCCCGCTGTTCAAAGAAACGAATTCCCTGCACTAGCTTATATCTGCCGCTTGTCAATATCACAACCCGATAATAAGGCATACAGTAAAGATAAATCAAAGAAAGATATCATGCTAAGTTGTTTAGTAACTTTTTGTATATTTGCTAAAAACCGTTATGTCATCAGAAAACAAGCCACGGGACATTGATTATGTTTTCAAATTGTTTTCCCTTTCCTACGTTCTGATCACTTTTATCGGCCTGATTTACAATTTTTTTTACTATCGGTCTTTTGGAATCATAATAACCCAATATGTCGATTTAGGAGAAGTATTGACACTATTCACTCCATTGCTAACAAATTTCTTTTTTGTGATGGTCTTTTTCTGGATACCAATAACCTTTATTATGCGGGGTTTTGTAAACAGTTTATCTGATGAAGCCAGACGTAATAATTTTCGTAAAATTTGGCTGTTTTATCTTTGTATTTTTTTGATTGTTTCGCTTGTCGCTTATATCGTTTCTTATTGGTATCCTTCCAGTAAAAGAGTGGCAGAATTGTTCTTGGCGGCCGGAATTGCAATTTGTGCACCCGGATGTTTGGATATGTTCTTCGACTATTTAAGCTCGTTATTTAAAATCAGCATCCCAAAGATTTTGAGTGAAATTTTCATTCTGTTAGTTCTGCTTGTTTCAGTCACGGTTAAAGCTGTTTCAACCGAAATAGACAAAGTAAACAGAAGGGTTTTTAGTAAATCTTATGAGCTAACTTTTAAAAATGGCGATGCTAAGGTAGTGACCGATAGTAATGTTGTCTTTTTAGGACGAACAAGGAATTATATTTTTATCCATGAATTAAATTCCAAAAGTTCAAGAGTTATAAATGCAGATGATGTAAAAGAAGTAGTTATTAAATCCGTTCAATGAAAGATAGCTGGTTCTACAAAGCCTTAGTCGGCAAGAAGTCCTTTGGTGAACATTGAAGAATCCTGGCTAATTCATTTAAGTGCAGTACCTTTGTAAAAGTTCTTTTTTTGATATACTAAAGGCAATAGTGCCGAAAGAATATACTGATTAAATCTTTTCATTATTAATTGAAAAAGTATATCAGACTAATTAAAGCAGTTACAGGCTTACTGTATGCAATCGCTGCTTTACTATTATCATTGGCTGCGATAATAGATTAATCAAAAGCTATTATAAGTCATTTGATTCAAACCCTGTCACGAAAGTGTACAGGGTTTTTATTTTTGAGACCCAACCAACCCCAAAACCCTATAATCTCCCCAGCATCCTTATCCGCTTTTTAAGCCCCTTTTTCCTGCTTTTAAGAACATTTCAGGCTTCCTCCTAAGGAAAAGACCCCAGGACCCCTGAGTCCCCCTTATATCAGAACCGGATACGAAATAGACTTTTAATAGATATTTTAATAGACTGCCCCCAAAAACGGATAAGCATAAAAAAAGGCTTCAAGTTCTGAAACCTTTACTGTACTTGCATTTGATTCTCAGAGCCAACTATCGGAATCGAACCGACGACCCTTTCATTACGAATGAAATGCTCTGCCAGCTGAGCTAAGTTGGCTGATGCGGCAAATGTATTGAATCCGTAAAAATCCAGCAATGATCTGACAGGTTTTGAAACACAAAGACACCAGGACACAGAGGCACAAAGGGATTTGAATTGATGGGCATATAACTCTCCGTGTCTTTGTGCCTCCGTGCCTTCGTGTTCCAAAACAATTGGGTAAAGCTATCGCTGTACCGGCCCGGCCTGCTGCGCCGTTTCATACACAAATCGCACCCTTGCATTTTTCGTTTCCGAAGAACTGAGGAATAAACGGTATTGATGTTCACCCGCTGTTATGATAAGCAATGCCGTGTTGGGAGAGATGCTGCCTAAATTATCAGCGATCATTTCTATTTCGTGAAAGGCATTGTTGATATCCACCAGTAAATGCGTGGTGATGGGTTTGGCGGTCAGCCGCTGGTGACTTATCACTAACCGGTTGTTGACCTTTACACTGATCGAGTCGCCGTCCACCACGGCATTATCATAGAAGTCGAGCCGGATCGTACCTGTATCCACTTTGATCTCGGGTACTTCCCGGAAAGCCGATTCTTTTACCCTTGTCAGTATGATGGGGCCGATGCCGCAATCGGCAGTGCTGTTGATGACATTGCCGCCCCATTGTCCTTTCAGTATTTCTACATTGCCTTCCCGGCTATAGACGAGGTCAAAATCCTTTACGCATATCACGCAGCGGTGAGGGATATGATAGGTGACCACCATCCCTTCCCGCAGCGATAGTTTTTTCCGTTCTGCATCGTAGATGCCGGTAAATTTTTTCTTGACGTAATTATCTATATCCTGGTAATGGTAGGAGTCGCCGGTAGCCATACCGTTACTGATGTTTATCTGTAGTTCTATATTGTTGTTGGGGAAGCAGCCCCGCATGGCGAAAGTTCCTTTCCAGAAGCCGTTCAGGTTCTGGGAAAAGGCAATAGCAGAGTGAGTAACTGCCAGCAGGAGTATGAAGGCAGGTTTATTCAATACCATAATTTACGGAAGAATCGGGAATTCGAAATGTGAAAATTTTGTGAGCGGTAAAAAAGAACAAGAATGCAGCGGGGTCCTTGCCGGCTTAAGATGCCATTTCAACAGATCCGCTGGTTTATACGGGCAATCCTCCGGAATTGACAATTCATTGCACTGTAACATGACGTTGCGGGGCCAGTCATTAAATTAGCAGAAAACAACAAAGGATGAGGATCGTTTCTGTTTTCCTGCTGGTCATATTTCAGGCTTTTTCACCTGTTGCACAAAACCTGAAGATATATGTACACCTGGATACTTCCATAAAGCAATCTCTTACCGGCAGGCTGTATATTTTCTCGCAACCGGATACAACAAAAGGCGTTCAGGACCCTGATCCATTTGATCCTTCCCCAACATTTCATAAAGATGTAGAGAACTGGCAGGGTGAACAGGTCCAGGTATTCGAAGGAAAAGAAGCGGCTTACCCCGTATCATTGAACGAGGTAAAACCCGGGTGGTACAAGTTTGCAGCGGTGATGGATGTTAACACCGGGGAAAGAAGCAATACGGCTGTTCCGGGTAATTATTATTCCCGTAAAGATGTCGTTGCGGAGATCAAGGCAGGAGCTCCTAATGAGGTTCACATCCGTATCAGCAATGTATTCCGGGAGCGTCCCTTCAGGGAGACGGAGACGATAAAATACCTTTCAGTAAAAAGTGAAATACTGACCCGTTTTCATCACAAGGATATATATGTAAAGGCAGCAGTGATACTTCCGGCTTCCTATAAAAGCGACACCATCAAGAAGTACCCGTTGGTATTCATCATTCCCGGCTGGGGAGGTACGCATTATGATGCCCTTCAGAAATTTGCCACCGATCGCTATGGTGTCGGGATGGGAAAAGAAAAGATCTATGTGTACCTGAACCCGGAAACACAAACAAGGTTCGGCCTGCATGCGTTTGTTGACTCAAGGGTGAATGGCCCGTGGGGCAAGGCATTGGTCGAAGAAGTGAAGCCATGGCTGGCTGTTCATTATCGTCTTGATACCGATCCTTCCCAGCATTTTATAACCGGGCAAAGCTCGGGTGGGTATGGGGCGCTTTGGTTGCAATTGAATTACCCGGCAGCATTTGGCGGCTGCTGGTCTGTTTCACCTGACCCGGTTGACTTTAGTGATTTTACCGGTATCAACCTGTATGAAAAGGACGTTAATATGTTTTATGATAAAGAAGGAAAAGAGCGGCCTTTTTTTATCATCAATGGCAACCCCCATTCAACGATGAAAAAGTTTATGGATTTCGAAGCTTTTATGGGAGACGGGGGCCAGCAACAATCTTTCGAAGCAGAATTTGGTATCATGGGGAAGGATGGAAAGCCGGAAGAATTGTTTGATAAAAGATCGGGAGCGATACATCCGGGAGTGGTCGCAAACTGGAAAAAATATGATCTGGGATTATTCATTCAAAACAGGTGGAAGAAGATAAGAAAAGACGCGGCGGGCAAAATATTTGTGTTTGCTGGCGCAGAGGATAATTTTTTTCTTCACCAGGCGGTAAAAGCTTTCAGGAAGAAGGCGGAAAAAGCCAATGCTGCGTTGGTAGCGGAACTGGTACCCGGCGCCAATCATTGGACCGTGTGGCAAAAAGACTTTGTGGCCCGTATGCATGGGGAGTTTGACAAGCGGATAAAAAATAGTCGTTAATAAAGAGGCCCGGGAATGACGGCCTTTTCCGGGGAGATGTATGATCCGGGCTACTCCACTTGTTCTGTAATTCACCTACCTTTGCGCCCTATGACAATCGAAAAATTACAGGATATGCGGTCCCGCATTGCCGGGATAAGGAGGTTTCTTTGACGTCGCAAACCGACAACAAAAGATAGCCGAAGACAAACAACTTTCACTGAGCCCCGGTTTCTGGGACGATAACAAACGAGCTACCGAAATTCTCAAGAGCATAAAGCTGAATGAGTATTGGGTGAACCTGTATGACCAGGTGAATACCGCCGTGGAGGATTTTGCCGTGCTGCATGATTTCTGGAAAGGCGGTGATGCCACGGAGGAAGAGACCAAAGCTGCCTACGACAAAGCGCTGGAGATGCTGGATGAGGCCGAGTTCAAGGCCACACTGAATGAACCGGAAGATGAATTGCCTGCGGTATTGCAGATCAACTCCGGGGCAGGTGGTACAGAGAGCCAGGACTGGTCGGAAATGCTGGCCCGTATGTACCGCATGTATGGCGAAAAGCAGGGATGGAAAGTGACGGAGCTTGACTGGGTATGGGGAGATGGCGCCGGTATCAAAACAGCTACGCTTCAATTTGATGGGCCATTCGCTTATGGGTTTTTAAAAGCGGAGAGCGGCGTGCATCGTTTGGTTCGTATATCACCGTTCGACAGTAATGCCCGGAGGCATACTTCGTTTGCATCCGTATTCGTGTATCCGTTAGTAGATGATACCATTAATATTGAGATCAAAGATGCCGATGTAAAAATGGAAACAGCACGAAGTGGCGGCGCCGGCGGGCAGAATGTAAATAAAGTAGAGACGAAAGTGATGCTGACACATATACCGACCGGTATTGTGGTAGTTTGCCAGACGGAACGTTCGCAGCTTGGCAACAGGGAAAAGGCGATGACCATGCTGAAGAGCCGTTTGTATGAAGAAGAGTTGCGTAAAAGAAATGAATTGAAGGACGCAGTGAACAGCACCAAGAAAAAGATAGAATGGGGCAGTCAGATACGGTCGTATGTTTTTCATCCGTATAAAATGATCAAAGATCATCGTACCGATTTTGAAACAGGCAATGTGCAGCCGGTAATGGATGGCGAACTGGATGGTTTTATCAAGGCCTATTTGATGGCGGAGAAGGAGACCACGGGGTGATTAGTTGATTTGGAGATTTGGCAATGTGTCAATTGAAGGGTTCTAAAAGAAGTTAGTTTGCCATAGTTTTGCTATGGTAATTGGCCCATCACTCATTCATCACATCTCCAAATTTAAATTCATGCAAGGGAACAAGGAGAAAAACCTTATCGTAGAACTGACCTTTGACTTTGCGCTAAAGATCATTAAATATGCAGAGTTATTGGAGAAGGACCGGAAATTTGTTTTAGCGACGCAAATATTGAAAGCTGGCTCAAGTGTCGGGGCAAACGTCAGAGAGGCACAGAATGCGGAAAGTGTAGCTGATTTTGTTCACAAAATGAAGATCGCAGCGAAGGAAGCAGATGAGGTGGAGTATTGGTTGCTGCTTTGTGATAAAACGGATGGATATCCTGATTGTAAACAATTGTTGGCAGATTGCTCTTCAATAATCAGAATTTTGTCCAAAATAATTGCATCATCAAAAAGCAAGATTCATTAACCCATTTCCAAATTATCAAATCTCCAAATCATAAATAATGAGTATCGGAACATTTTCATATCCCATGCCGGTGAACGAACCGGTTCTTTCGTATGCTCCCGGTTCACCTGAGAAAAAAAGATTGAAAGAAGTGCTGGCTGAGTTGAAGAAGACACAGGTGGATGTACCGATGTATATCGGCGGCAAAGAAGTACGAACCAATAAAAAAGTGGCTTTGCATCCGCCGCATGAGACCAGCCATACGCTGGGTTACTTTCATGCGGGAGAAGAGAAGCATGTTCACCAGGCTATAGACGCGGCATTGTCTGCCAAAGAAAGCTGGGCAGCCATGAGCTGGGAGAACAGGGCGAATATCTTTTTAAAGGCTGCCGATCTTATTGCCACTAAGTATCGTCCGTATATGAACGGGACCACGATGCTCGGTCAGAGTAAGAATGTTTTCCAGGCGGAAATTGATTCAGCCTGTGAACTGATTGATTTTTTGCGGTTCAATGTTCATTTCCTTTCGGAGATATATAAACAACAACCCATCAGCAGTCCGGGTATGCATAACCGGATGGAATATCGTCCGCTGGAAGGATTTGTTTTAGCGGTAACGCCATTCAACTTTACCGCTATTGGCGGTAACCTGCCGACATCTGCAGCTATGTGTGGTAATGTGGTAGTATGGAAATGCGCCAATACGCAGGTCTATTCTGCACAGATGTTCATGCGGATACTGAAGGAAGCGGGTTTACCGGATGGGGTGATCAACCTGATCTTTGTCAGCGGGCCGGTTATCGGAAAGGTATGTTTCAATCATCGTGATTTTGCCGGCGTACATTTTACCGGCTCTACCGGTGTATTTAATAATATGTGGGAAACGGTCGGGAAGAACATGGCGATGTATCGTTCCTATCCCCGCATTGTAGGTGAAACAGGCGGAAAGGATTTTGTGGTAGCGCATAAAAGCGCCGATCCCGATGTAGTGGTCACTGCATTATTACGTGGAGCTTTTGAATTCCAGGGGCAAAAATGTTCGGCTGCTTCAAGAGCTTATATCCCTTCCAATATGGCAGAAGAAGTAAAGAAGAAACTCATTGCAGGTGTGAAAAGTTTTAAGATGGGAACGGTGGAGGACTTTACCAATTTCGTCAATGCCGTGATAGATGAAAAGAGTTTTGACAACATAAAAAATTATATAGACAACGCAAAGAAGGATAAGAAAGCGGAGATATGGGTAGGAGGTAAGTGTGATAAAAAAGAAGGCTATTTTATCCAGCCTACTGTCATAGAAGCGAAAGATCCGAAATATGTGACGATGTGTGAGGAGATATTCGGGCCAGTACTGACCGTTTATGTTTACCCGGCCAATAGTTTTGAGAAAACATTAGAGCTGGTTGACAATACATCGCCTTATGCATTGACGGGTTCTGTTGTTGCACAGGACAGGGCTGCTGTAGAACTGGCGACGAATAAACTTCGCCATGCAGCAGGTAATTTTTATATCAATGATAAACCGACAGGTGCTGTAGTAGGCCAGCAGCCATTTGGTGGTGCAAGAGGGAGCGGCACCAATGATAAAGCCGGAAGCATATTGAACCTCTACCGCTGGCTGAGTGCAAGAACGATCAAGGAAACATTTAATCCACCGGTGGATTACCGTTATCCATTTATGAATGAAAAGTAGATAGTATTATAATAATAGGACTGCCAGGCCTGCATGATGTGCAGGCCTTTTTGTTATTAATGATTTTGATAAAGCAATTCATGCAGGATTATTGACAATTCAATCCCTGCCCGGTGTTCTTAGTGTGTAAGACCGGATAGGTTTGCAGCTCATTATTAACCAAACAAAATACTTATTTATGAAAAGGGTTTACGTATTTATTCTCGGAGCAGTTTTATTTTCCGCAAGCGGCTTTGCGCAAAAAGGAAACAACCAGGTCGGTGTGGCTGCAGAACTGGGTCTTCCTACCGGTGATTTCGGCGATTTCAGTAAAGCGGGCATCGGAGGTTCTGTTAAAGGTTTGTACGGTATCGGAAAAGCCGGGCAGATCACGTTAACAACCGGTATTCTTTCATTCCGTGCTAAAAGTGAATTTGAAGAAGCACTGGAAGCGGATAAGATCACTCAGACCGTTATTCCTATCCTTGCCGGGTATCGTCATAACTTCAGCGGTTTTTATGCAGAGCCGCAGGTAGGCTATGGCATCTATGGCGCTAAAATCAAAGGGGGGATCTTTGATTCCAAAGATTCTGAAGGCGCATTCACATGGGCTATCGGTGTGGGATATGTCGTAAAAGGATTTGAAGTAGGCGCTCGCTACCAGAGCGGTCACAAAGATGGCGACAGTAATGCACTGATCGGTTTCCGCGTTGGCTATAATTTTTCTCTCAGCGGCAATAAATGATCTCCTTAGTGACCAGTAAAAGACTTCCTTCTCTTTAAAGGAGGTCTTTTTATTTGCGTCTTTTCAACTGCTGTTCAAACTATGCACTTTGATTTTTAATTTTTATTCCTTACATTTAATTAGCTCTTCTGGTTTAATTCGTACTCATGTATGAAAAGGTTGCTGGAAATTATTTGCTTAAACCTAAAATCATTGAGTATGAAAAAGACACTTCTGGTCATTATGACTGCGATCATCTGTTTAGCCGCACAAGCCCAGTTCGGGGTCAAAGGCGGACTCAACATTGCCAACTGGGGTGGAAGCGATGCGGATGAAGAAGGAAAGAAAGCATTACTTGGCCCTTACTTCGGCGTTTTTTACAATATCAAAGCTTCTGATATGTTCAGCGTGCAACCTGAACTGGTCTATTCCATGCAGGGCGTTAAATATGAAATATCGGGCTTTAAAGTAAAAGTTCCTACCAGTTACCTCAATCTCACACCACTTCTTCGTTATAATAATCCTTCCGGTTTCTTTATAGGTGTAGGCCCGCAGATCGGCTTCCTGCTTAGTGCAAAGGTCAAGGAGGATGGAGAAGATGATGTTGATATCAAAGATGAAATGAAAGGCGTTGATTTTGCTGCAGCGCTGGCAGTGGGTTATGAATTAAAAGAGGGTTTTGGCTTTTATGCAAGGTACAATCATGGATTGAGCAAGATACCTGATGCAGATGATTCCAAAGTCTTCAACAGGGTATTCCAGGTAGGGGTTCGCTATGCATTTAAAATGGAAAAGGCAAAATAGCTTTTAAATAATAGAGTGGGTAAGCCGGGTATTTTATCCGGCTTATCTGCTACTAAAAATTATGTACAGCAAAAAAAAAATTGAATGGCGGGGTGGAATGTACTGTTTAAATGAATTATTATAACATTAACAATACAAATAATAATAAGTATTCTTATACCCGCTTTGTGGTATTTTACCAAGTACAACTACCCGACTATCATAAAAAGCTTTGATTTTCAAAAGTCCGTATTTACATTTGCGTGCTAAAATTCTAACCATTCAAAACAAACATTATGAAAAAAGTATTAGTTCTCGTTGCTGCAGTAGTATTAGTGTCTGCAGTACAAGCTCAGAAAGGTTCTATTAAATTTGGAGTTAAAGCCGGTGCAAATTTTTACAAGTTTTCAGGTGATGACGCTGATTTCGGAGATGTTTCTCCTAAAATTCAGGTTGGCATTGCAGGTGGCGGTCTTGTGAATATTCCTGTTAGCGACATGTTTAGCGTTCAGCCTGAAATTCTCTTCTCTATGGAAGGAGCAAAGTATGAGGAAAGTGGTGATAAACTGATGTATAAAACAAATTACATCAACATACCTGTTCTCTTCCAGTATAATAATGCTTCAGGTTTTTATGCTGAAACAGGCCCCCAGATAGGTTTCCTGATGAGCGCTAAAGCTGATGATGGCAGTAATTCTACAGATGTAAAAGATAGCTTTAAAGGAACCAACTTTTCCTGGGCTTTGGGTCTTGGATATAAAACGAAAAGCGGTTTTGGTTTCGGCGCCCGCTATAACCTCGGACTTGGCAACATCATTGATGAAACTGATGTTGATATTAAGTTAGGCGGATTCCATGTTGGCGTATTCTACCTGTTCGGCGGAGAAAAGAAATAATTTCTTACCTGATATTGAGAAAAGGCAGTCATTGACTGCCTTTTCTGCTTTATTATACCTGTTTGCCGTGCCTTTACTATTTTTACAAAAATTCTTGCACTTGAAATTAATTCTCACCGGGCCGCAACTGGCGATCACCATTAAAAGATTAGCACACCAGGTACTGGAAAATAATATCGGCCTGGAAAATACCGTGCTCATCGGTTTGCAGCCGAGAGGTATCTATCTTTCGGACCAGGTAGTAGCGGAAATAAAAAGGGAATTGCCTGCGGATAAGGTGAAGTATGGGAAACTGGATATCACGTTTTACCGGGATGATGTCCGCAATGAGATCCGGATCGCTAATCATACGGATATACCTTTTTCTATCGAGGGGAAAAAAGTGGTGCTGATAGATGATGTATTATATACCGGCAGAACCATACGGGCAGCCCTTGATGCGCTTCTTGATTTTGGCCGGCCGGAAAAAGTAGAGCTCTGTGTATTGATTGACCGGCGTTTCAGCCGCCAATTCCCCATACAGCCCGACTATACCGGCAAATCCATTGATTCGATCATTTCGCAGAAGGTAAGGGTGTTCTGGAAGCAGAAGGACGGGAAGGAAGAAGTGGTGATACTGGATTAAGGCACAAGGCACTGAAAATTGACATACAAGTTAGGGAAAGGTTAATCAAGAATAAACTGGCCAAAAAATCTTTTATGTCTCAGGAGTTGGAGGATAGATTTCACAACTTTGCAAAAAGGGTCAGGGATTTTTGCCGGAAAATCAAATGAGATGTTATTAATGTCGAATATATCCGTCAGCTGATACGGGCAAGCAGTTCGGTAGGGGCTAATTATATAGAAGCCTCCGATGATCTTGGAAAAGCTGATGAGAAAATGAAAATAAAAATCGCCAGAAGAGAGGCGAAAGAATCTGTTCATTTTCTCGACCTGATGTTGCTATATGGTGATGATCAGCTCGAAAAGGAGCGAGCAGAGATCATTGATGAAGCCGGGCAAATCCGGAAAATCCTGTCTCCATTCTTAATAAACTTGACTAAAAATCAGGATAAGGATTCTCCTGTGCCTTGTTCCTTGTACCTTGAGTGATTTCCTTTATCTTCGCTTTTTAATGAGCCTTTCTACCAAACATCTTCTCGGTATCAGAGACCTCACTAAGGAAGATATATCGCTTTTTCTGCAGACAGCAGAACAATTCAAAGAAGTTTTACAAAGACCTGTCAAAAAAGTACCATCGCTAAGGGATGTAACCATCGTTAACCTGTTCTTCGAGAACTCGACCCGTACAAGGATATCTTTTGAACTGGCCGAAAAAAGATTAAGCGCCGATACCATCAATTTCACAGCGTCAGGTTCTTCCGTGTCCAAGGGGGAAACGCTCCTGGATACCGTCAATAATATTCTGTCCATGAAAGTGGATATGGTAGTGATGCGGCACAGGGCCAGCGGGGCGCCTCATTTTTTAGCCAAACATATTCCGGCTGCTATCGTCAATGCCGGCGACGGTATCAATGAACATCCCACACAAGCATTGCTGGATGCACTTTCGATAAAAGAAAGCACGGGAAAACTGGAAGGATCAAGAATTGCGATCATCGGAGACATCATGCACAGCCGTGTAGCACAAAGCAATATTTATTTATTAAAGAAAATGGGTGCAGAGGTCACTGTGTGCGGCCCGCCTACATTGATTCCTAAATATATCAGCGAAGCCCTGGGTGTTAATGTCAGCTATAACCTGAAAGAAACCCTGGAGTGGTGTGATGTGGCGAATGTTTTACGCATACAACTGGAAAGGCAGAACCAGGTACTTTTTTCTTCCCTTCGTGAATATAACCTTACCTATGGCATCAGCCGTAAACTGCTCGATGATCTTCATAAAGAAATTGTGATCATGCATCCCGGCCCGATCAACAGGGGGGTTGAACTCGACAGTGATGTGGCTGACAGCAAACAATCTATTATTTTACAGCAGGTAGAAAATGGGGTAGCGGTAAGAATGGCCGTACTATACCTGTTGTCGAACAGGCCATCCGGTAATTAATTGTTGATTATTACGTAATAATTATTAGCTTTCGCAGCCAATTTAATGACTGATGCAAAGAATCTGCTTATTTCCCGGAACATTTGATCCCATTACACTTGGTCATGTTGATATTATTGACAGGTCTTTGCCCTTATTTGATAAAGTGATAGTAGGTATCGGGTTGAATTCTTCAAAAACACCCATGTTCTCCGCTGAACAGCGTTTGCAATGGGTACAGGAGATCTATAAAGACGAACCCAAAGTGGAGGGGACGATCTATGAAGGGCTTACGATCGAGTACTGCAAAATGATCGGGGCGCAATTCATCATCAGGGGTATCCGTTATGTAAGCGATTTTGAATACGAGAAAACAATTGCGGATGCCAATCGCACCCTGGATAAATCTATTGAAACGATCTTTCTTACAGGCGAACCGAAATATACTTCCGTCGCTTCTACTATTGTGCGGGATATTATCCGGAACGGCGGCGACGCCAGCCTTTTTTTACCTAAAGAAGTTTACAGCACTTTAAATAAATAAACGCAAATGGCTATCTGGTTCAACAAAGGGCTATCTATCGATGATATAAAACCACTTGGAAAAGAGACCATGGGTGAATATGTCGGTATCGAATGGACAGAGATCGGGGATGATTATATAAAGGCAAAGATGCCCGTTGATCATCGTACACAGCAGCCTTATGGCTTATTGCATGGCGGGGCTTCCTGCGTGCTGGCAGAAACCATAGGTAGTATTGCATCAGCTATGGTAGTTGATCATTCGCAGTTTGTATGCGTGGGAATGGAGATCAATGCCAATCATGTACGCAGTGCCAGGGAGGGCTATGTAACTGGTATTGCCACACCGCTTCATCTCGGGGTCAACACCCACGTATGGGATATCAAAATATATGATGATATTCAAAAACTGGTTTGTGTAAGCCGGCTTACTGTTGCTGTTATACCGCGAAAAGAATCATTCCGCAAGGCAAGTCTCTAATACATCAGCGACCGAAGGGAAAGCATTTTTCATATAACTTTCAAGGTCGCCGGGTTTTACCCATTTTATTTCAAGAATGTCTTCTTCCGTTTGAGGAATTAAATTCTGCGTGCCATGCACATTCATGGTGTACCAATGTGATTCTTTGAGAATGAACTTTGACCCTTCATGATAGGTGTGATAGGTGATGGTCAACGGAGCAGCAAGTTTTATATTCTTCAGCCCGGTCTCTTCCCGGACCTCACGGATAGCGCAATCCTCGAGTTTTTCACCATCATCCAGTTTGCCTTTCGGGAGATCCCATTTACCTCTGCGGAAGATCAATAATACTTCGTGATCCTGATTCGTTACTAACCCTCCTGCTGCTATTACCAGGGTGAATTTTCTGAACAACGCATTTTTCAGTTTATCCAGGTCAGCATGAAAGAACACACCGGCTTTCACTTTAGGCAGCTGCATTTCATGAATGATGGTTTTAACAGTATGTGAATCGAGTTCATCTATAAAAACGGCATCATCATGATGAACGAACGGTTCAATTGTTTTATCAATCGTATCACAAAGAAAAAGCGGCTTGTCCCCGAAATAGATCTTAATGAACATATATCTAAGGTAAGAAACAAGATTCAAGGTGCAAGGGGTGAGGCACAAGGTGCAGGTTTCAGGAGTAATGGCAGGGGAGCAAGATAATCAGGTAGCGAAGATCATTTCTAATAGCATGATTTGGCCTTGTCTCTTGCTCCTTGTACCTTTCTTTAAGTTATCTTCGCCGCATGACAAATGAAAAAGTTGTGGCTGAAAAGCTGCTGCAGGTAAATGCAGTAAAGCTGAACCTTAAAACCCCTTTTACATGGGCTAGCGGATGGAAAAGCCCGATCTATTGCGACAACCGCCGTGTGTTATCGTTCCCCTTCATCCGGGATTATATTAAGTCTGAATTGTGCAATGTTGTATTTGAAAAATTTCCCGGGGCTGAATTGCTCGCAGGAGTGGCGACCGCCGGTATAGCCTGGGGTGCGATGGTATCAGACCAGCTTAAGCTACCTTATATATATGTACGGCCCAAACCCAAGGAGCACGGGCTCGGTAACCAGATCGAGGGATTTTATGAAAAGGGGCAGAAAACCGTGGTAATCGAGGACCTGGTGTCGACGGGCAAGAGCAGTATGCAGGTGGTGGATGTATTGAAAAATGAAGGATTGGATGTCATTGGGATGGTATCTATTTTCACCTATGGGTTCCCTGTTGCTACCGATATTTTTTCAAAAGCCGGGATAGAATATCATTCGTTGACAAATTACCCATCCCTGATAGAATTGGCTATGGATAAGGGAGCAGTATCCGCAGGTGAGCAGGAAATTTTGTTAAAATGGCGGGATGACCCGGCCAATTGGAAGGGAGTTTTGTAATTTGTTGTCAAATACTACTATGAAAAAATTTTTGGTAACACTGGTGGCGATCACAGGTTTTACGGTCGTTTCATTTTCGCAGACAAAAGCGTTACAGACAGCCCGTATCAAAACACCCAATGTGTTGTGTGAAGAATGTAAGAAGCGTCTTACAACATACCTCGACCGCTATGATGGCATTCAATACCTGAATATCAATTTCAGGAAAGGAGAGATCCAGGTGAAATACCTGACCGACAGAATTGATATTGAGCAGATCAAAACAGCTATCGCCAATATGGGTTATGATGCAGATGATGTTACTGCCAATGAAGAAGCGTATAAAAAATTACCTAAAAGCTGCAAGAAGTTTGAAGACGGGGGAGGGCATCCGAAACCTAAACCTGATCCGGCCCAGCAACCGGCACAATAAAGAAACTGATGCTGTCCCGCCTGAGGCGGGATTTTTATTTGAATAATTCCTGGAGGTTTTGGTTCCCTTCATAATGAAGGGGTATTTTTTTATAGAGGCCGCTTTTTCCCACTTTTGCCTTTCCATTGATAGTTATCAAAACCTGCTCATTCATCAATGCGGAAAGCGAATGTCTGAGAATATGCTTCATTTCAACATCCAATTTTACCGGGATAGTGAAATCGGAATTGGCCGGAATATCCACCGGTTCATTTACTACGAAATGACCAAGATAAGTGCTATCCATCCAGGCTTCTCCTTCAGCATTCTTCAAACGGGCCTTTTTATTATTGGGGTTAAAATAATGTAGCTGCAAAGTGACCTGCGATCTTCCTTTTCCCAGTTTATTCATTTGCACTTTATCTATACCGTTGAATACAGGTTCCTTCATGCTGACGCAGGAGGGAAAGACAATGATCGTAAATAATGATAAAACAAATAAGTATCTCATTACCGGCAAATTACTCAAAGAGTATAATCTTTTTGGATCCTGATTCTTAAAATGTTTCTAATATGCAGGCCCTGCTTATTACAAATCCTTTAGCAGGAAAATGAGCTACCTTTGCCAGGCTACAAGCCGGGCTATCGTTCCGACGTTACAGTCGGGAAGGAAAGTCCGGACAGCACAGAGCAATGCACCGGTGAATAGCCGGGTCTTTTCTTACTTAGGCAGGAAAAGAACAGATAGTGCCACAGAAAATAACTATCCGCCTGCGGGTGGACAAAGGTGAAAACGTAGGGTAAGAGCCTACGGCTTATGATGGTAACATCATTTGCGGGTAAACCTTGCATGCTGAAATGCCACGTATAGTACCGTTTTGAGGGCTGCTCGTCCAAGGTACAGGGTAGGCAGATTGATCCCGCGGGGTAACTTGCGGGACAGATAAATGATAGTCCACGACAGGATCCGGCTTACAGGCTTGTAGCAATTTTTATTTATTCAATATAGTATTCCCGATATACCCCCCGAGCTCCATCATCCATGCAATACCCAGATGGACGATCAATCCTCCGTAAATTGATCGTGTATGATACACTACAATACCTAATATCATTCCACCAAAATAAGAACTGATACATTCGCCCAATGGTTTGCCGAAATGAATGGTGCAATAAAAACAAGCCATGGGTAATATTGCATCTTTACCTGCCCATTTTATAAAGGCTAATACCAGGAAGCCGCGAAAGAATAATTCGATGGTGATAAAATCGCTGCCGTAAGAAAGTTCAAATAACAATTGCTGCCACCAGTCCAGGTTATGTATGCTTTCGATATCGCTGACTGATCTTAGTTTGGGGTACACGGCCAGGAAATCCGGTTGTGTGGAAGCAACTGCGATCAGGGGAAGCATGATCAGCAGCATGATGATATAAGGTTTCCAATTGATGTTTTTTGTTTTGATGCCATACAGTAGTTGCCCTTTGTCGAACCTGTTCCGTATAAGTATGAGAATAGCTGTTATGATCAGCAGCAGTACCGGCCAGTAAACAATATAATTCCAGAAATGGTCTGTCCGCCAATTATCAGAGAAAGAGAAATGCGGGGTAAAGGCGATCTTGAATGAAAAAATAGCAGGTGCAAGAAGCAGGAGAGCAAAAAAGCCCTTTTCCCGGAAATATCTTTTGCCGGTAAGGGTAGCATAGACAATGTATGGCAAGACGAAAGCCAGTAAGAATATTGCGGAGCGGCCTAAAAAAGGAGCCGGGAAACTCCCCTGGCTGCTGATCTGTTCATCTATACCGAACCGGTAGTTTGCCCACACCAGTAAGCCTGTAAAAGCAGTGATAATGAATAGTATCCGCTTGTCCGCTTCGTAAAAGTACCCCCTGATGTACCCGGTTATTTCTTTCATACAGCCCGGAAAATAGATTTTTTTGAAAAGCCGTTAAACTTTCCTGCGCCTTTCGCTTCCAAAATTGCGTTAATATTTTCCACAAACCCTAAATTAAAAGTATAGCCATGAAATTAATCTCAATTAACCGGATAACCTTAGTCATCTTGTTGATGCTCGCTACGGTACTGTACTCCTGTCAGAAGGATAGCAGTGTCAGCGATACCAATACGACGCAGCCTGTAACAGAAGACGAAGCCGTTACCTATTCAGAAGAAAGTACAGAAGCGGAAGCCAGCTTTGACGACATCGAAGATGTAGGCCGCCTGGCTGCTGAAGAAGAAGGTGTGGTAAGTTCACCTAATGGCCGTGTATTTCCTTTTGTTCAGCTTCGCCTGAGACTCGGCCCCTGTGCAACGATCACTGTTTCTCCCAACGACAGTACATACCCCAAAACCGTCACGATCGATTTCGGCAACGGTTGTATTTGTGCCGACGGTAAATTCCGTAAAGGAATCATCACACTTCATTTCACAGGCCCGATCCGCCGTTCAGGCTCTGTGCTTACGATCACCCTCACTGATTTTTACCTGAACCGTGCTCATGTTGAAGGCACAAAAGTGATCAGTAACCTGAGTGCTAACGGTGCTATCAAATTCACTGTACAGGTAACAGGAGGTAAAGTAACTTATCCTAACGGAAGAGGTTACCAGTACGAGTGTCTGAAATATGTTTTTCAAACAGATGGTGCTGCTACTGCCAACCCGCTGGATGATGTATATAAGATCGAAGGACGGTCAAAAACAACCTTCAACAACGGCCTGACCATTAACCTGAATACCGAATCTGCGCTGGTGAAGAAAGTGGCCTGCCACTGGATCAATAAAGGTATTCTGAAGATAAAGATCAATGACAGGATATTGTACCTTGATTATGGCGCCCCCAACAACGGCGATTGCGATAACAAAGCGTTGCTGACATGGAATAACGGCAATAATCAACGACTGATAACCTTACCATAAACACCTGTTAATCCGCATCCCGGAAAGTTCCAGGCCTGTCCCGTTACATCGGGGCAGGCTTTTTATATTTGCACATGCGACAACTGTTCCTTTTCCTGACATTGCTCTCATTGTTTTCCTGCACGTCTCTTTCAGAAATGGAAAAGCTTCACAAGGACTTATCCGGGGAATGGCTGATACTATATCCGGACCATGACCTGGAAAATGATCATCAAAGAGTACTGTATAGCAAAATGCAGGATTCCATTGTTGGATTAACGGGTTTAAAACTTATCACCCTGGCCGGGGACGGTTCCTTTACACAGGTTGACAGTCTTCACACAAAGGGGAAATGGGGGCTCACGGCGGAAAAAGTGGTATTTATTGAAAAAGGAGGAAAAGGTTTTGAAAATTTCAGTGCAAAGTTCACAGCCTATGAAAAAGGAATACTGAAGATGACAGAATATGTCCCCGCAGAAGGAGAGAAGATCAAACTGATCTGGCACCTGAAGAAGATAAAAGACCGTGATGCTGAAAAACTTTTCAGTGACGAAAGTAATAGCTGGAGGAAGTATCCCGGAAAAACAGAGACCGAAAGAGAAATAAAACTACGTTTATCGAGGATGCTTTCTTTTTATGCTGATTATTATTCGCTGGTCACTAAAGAATCCAGCTTCTTTGTTCCGACAAGGGTCATTCTTCCTTTCCGGTTTTATCAGCATGCCATCGGTATGAAGGATTTTGATACAGCAAGTGCTTTTTCAAAACTATTTTACGATAAACAACAGGCGGAAGATGCTCACCGGTATCTTTCTGTCTCTATCCGTAAACTGCGGAATGATTTTCCGTCCATGGAAAATTATGTAGAAGAGTATGCTGCGTTCATGAAAAAAATGTCAGCAGATATCGCAACAGAATGATCAGCGGCTTATGTCATGACCGAATTGGAGGATGTACCCGTTACAATCCCTTATAGCAAATTCCCTCATGCCGTATTCAAAGTCTTCGATTGGGTAAAGTATATCGGCTTTGTCCTTTAAAAAACCCCACCAGGCATCAGCATCTTCTGTCCGAATGTACAGTGAGCCGGTGAATACAGGTTTTTCATACGGTATGTGTATATTGGGTTTTGACAGCATGATCTTTACCTTATGCTTTTCCACCACTCCCCATCCCGTTTCCCCAACATAGTTTCCTTCGTCAAAACCGAGGGTAGATACATAATAATCAATGGTGGATCTGATATTGTCCACCCACAATATGGGTGTGATCTCTTTTAATTGCATAGAAGAATTTATTTGCCTTTGGAAAAATTTCGTTTGATCCAGCTCACCGCTTTCTTTACATAATATTCTTCATTATTTTCCAGTTTCTGTACCAGCTTTCTGATATTGGCATGTTTGCCTGTATTCCGGGTGTACCATTCCACCATTACCAGGGATAATCGTCTTTGCCAGGGATTCTTTGAACGGCTGAACTGATCAGCGATCCTGAAAATTTCTGTGTCATGTGTTTTCACAATACCCCGGAGAAATTGCATCCCCAGTCCATCGCAAACCGCCCAGTTATCTATCTTTTTTGAAAACTCTTTGAATAGCTTCAAGGTCATCGCCGGGTCACTCTTTCCGGTTTTTTCAATGATCTTGATAGCGATGATCTTTTCTTCGAGGGCGCCGGAGTTCCATAGTTCTTTTGCCAGGTCAAATGAATATGATCTGTATTGCTGGGCCAGCCCGTTGAGCTCAGGCGTTTTTACGCCGTATATCTTTTGTCGGCCAGGCACCATCTTTTCAAAGAAGGCGGCATTATTCTTATTGCCTTTTTCTGCCAATTTCTTTTGTATCTCTTTAAATGATTGCGACATATTTATTCTAAAATTTTGTTCCTGACCGAATATCTTTCACATATCCTGTCTGCCCTTTCTTTTAGTTCTTTTTGATAGCAAGAGACAGTATAATAATTTGACTCATACAATGAGCTATACTTCGGCAGCAAAGATGCGTCGTATCGCTGAAGGAATTTATAGAAAAGGGTTTTGCTATCGGCTTTTTCATTACCAAACAATGTCAGTCCGCCTACCAGCACGTAATCGGCATCGTATTCATTTGCAGCAAAAATGATCTTATCCAGTTCTTCTTCCGTATCGGAGATAAAAGGCAGAACAGGAATAGCATTTACTCCCGCAAGAAACCCTTCCTGTTTCAGTTCTTTTAACAATTGCAGCCGTTGCAGCGGGGGTATAGCGCCGGGTTCAAGCATATGGCTTATCGTGTCATCCAAAGATGAAACTGATACAGAGAGAATGACGCCTCTTTTCAATGTGCTCCCCAGATCTGCAGGTAGGATAGCAGCCTGGTCTATTTCTTTCAATAGCTTAATGTCTCTTTTGATAAGAGCGCACTTGGTACTGATAAAAGCCGGGAACCGGTATTTCAGCAACAATCTCAGTATTGTTTCGGTCATCCTGTATTTTTCTTCCTGGTGTATGTAGGCATCTGTAGCAGAACCGATCCCCACAAAACCGTATTGACCGTTCTTTGCTTTTGCGGCTAATTGCTTTTCTAATATCTCCGGCGCATTTGATTTCACCGCCAGGCCTTCTGCAAGATTCTCTCCATACTTGCTGCCCCGTATATAGCAATACTGGCAATTGCAACTGCACCCTTCATACGGATTCACAGTATAATCAACCAGGAACCAGCTATCTCTTTTTTTGAGTTTGTTCAAAACTGTTTTGACCTCTTTTTCCCGTAGCATACGATAAAATTACTGAAAGGAGCACATCGCTATCATAAGTTTAGAAATGGTTCCCTTAGTTTTGCCTTAAAGCGCTGGTATGAGGTGTCTATTATATTTGATCGGCCTGCTATTACTGACAGGTTGTTCTTCTTCCCGCAGGTCCGTTGCCGGAAGGGCCGGTTCGGGTATTAAAGAGATACGTTTACTGGGAGAATACATACTGCCTGGTGGAAGGGTATTCAAAGAAACGGTGGTAGGTGGGTTATCTGGTATAGACTACGATGCCGTCCGTGACCAATATTATATAATCTGCGATGATCCTTCTACCAAAGGACCCGCCCGCTTTTATACTATGAAGATACCTGTAAGCGAAAATGGAATTGACAGCGTACAGGTACTTGAAATGACACCTTTACTCGGTCCTGGGGGGAAGACATATACAGATATTACAAAAGATCGTTTTCACTCTGCTGATGTAGAAGCCATGCGTTATGATGCCAGGCGCGACGAATTGATCTATAGTACCGAGGGTCAGCGTTACATGCGGGATGGCAAACAGGAATTGCAGGACCCGCAGATAGTGATCATGGACAGGAGCGGTCATTATAAAGACAGCTTTGCCCTTCCTTCAAATATGCGCATACAGGCTGCGGAGAAAGGACCGAGGCATAACAGTGTATTTGAAGGGGTCGGCACGGATAGTGATTACAGCCATGTATATGTCAGTGTAGAGGAACCTATCTATGAGGACGGACAAAGAGCGGCCGGTGGTGATACTACTGCATGGATAAGGATATTAAAATTCAACCGTAACCTGAAGCAATGTGTGGCCCAATATGCGTATAAGATCGATGCAGTACCATATCCTGCTGATCCGCCGGGTGCTTTTAAGATAAATGGTGTTTCTGATATTATGTGTTTAGGCGATGAAAGGTTCATCGTCATTGAAAGGGGATATTCCACCGGCCGGTTGCCATCCGATATCCGGGTATACCTGGCGGATGCAAGAGGGGCGGAAGATATCACATCACTGACGTTGAATTCCGGTCACGTAAGAAAGCCTCTTGCTAAGAAGTTGTTGCTGGATATGAATATACTTGGTCGCTTCATAGATAATATAGAGGGTGTGACCCTGGGCCCTGTATTACCAAATGGCCATAAAACCCTGCTCTTTGTCAGTGATGATAATTTTGCAGCGAAGCAAAAGACCCAGTTCTTTTTATTTGAAATATTGCCCTGAAAATGTTCATGCAATGTTTGAAATTTATTCTTTTGGTTTTACCTGATTTTTATATCTTTCAACGATATATTTCTGCTTATGAGAGTTATTCCTTTCATTACTTCTGCCGTCATCACTACCGGACTTGTATGGGCGTTGAATAAACCCTGGGGAAAAACAGTGCCTATGCCCATGGGTAAATTCTTAAGCCCGCAGCATGGGTTCTGGCAAAATGCCGAAGCTTCCGGGTACGACTATAATGCTGATCTGAAATTTCCCGATCTCAAAGGCAATGCATCTGTTTATTTGGATGAACGCCTGGTGCCGCACATTTTTGCCGAGAATGATGAAGACCTGTATTTCCTGCAAGGGTATATTCACGCAAAGTTCCGCCTCTTCCAGATGGACCTGCAGACAAAGGCCGCTGAAGGAAGGGCCAGTGAGATAGCCGGTCCGGTTGCTGTGAATTTTGACAAAGAGCAAAGAAGGCTTGGAATGCGGTATGCAGCAGAGAATGCAGTAAAAGAAACAGAAAAGGATCCTGTTTCCCTTGCCATGTTTACGGCATATACGAAAGGAGTTAATGCCTATATCCATTCATTGAAAGAAAGCGAGATACCGGTTGAGTATAAACTTTTAAATAGTAAGCCGGAGGAATGGAGCAATATCCGCACGGCATTGCTCCTGAAAATGATGGCCAAGATGCTGAGTTCAGGAACAGAAAATGACCTGTCTTATACCAACGCAAAAAGTATTTTTGGTTATGATGCATTTAAGAAGATATACCCGCAGGTCCCCGATTCACTGGTACCGATCGTCCCAAAAGGTACGATCTTCGATACGGCAGGTATCGTTCCGGTAAAACCCGCCACTGCCGATTCATTGTACTTTGGCAAAAAGGATACGATGATGGTCGCAGAGATATCAAAGCCTGATAAAAATAACGGCAGCAACAACTGGGTGGTAGCCGGCAGTAAAACACTGGATGGGGCGCCCATACTTTGTAATGACCCGCACCTGGAATTGTCGCTGCCTTCTATCTGGTTTGAATTGCAGTTGTCAACACCTACAAGTAATG
The DNA here is from genome assembly GCA_016787135.1 of Chitinophagaceae bacterium. Classification (GTDB taxonomy): domain Bacteria; phylum Bacteroidota; class Bacteroidia; order Chitinophagales; family Chitinophagaceae; genus VBAT01. The sequence goes on from JAEUVK010000195.1 coordinate 56,837, forward strand.
TGTATGGTGTTTCATTGCCGGGTAGCCCGTTCGTGATCATTGGATTCAATGATAGCATTGCATGGGGAGTAACCAATGCACAGCGTGATGTCAAGGATTATTTTGAAATAAAATTCAAAGATGCTTCCAGAAAGGAATACTGGTTCAACGGGAAGTGGGAGCCTGCAACGATCAGGCATGAAGAGATCAAAGTGAAGGGAGGGGAGACCGTTTATGATACAGTGGCCTATACAGCTTTCGGCCCTGTGCTGTTTGATGAAAGTTTTTCCAATCCTCTGTCCAATAAAAGATCATTGGCCATACGGTGGACGGCACATGAAGGAAGCAACGAAGGGTTTACTTTTTATAAACTGAACCGGGCAAAGAACTATGCTGATTATGCGGATGCTATTAAAACGTTTCAATGTCCCGGTCAGAATTTTGTATTTGCATCAAAGACCGGTGATATTGCCATCTGGCAGCAGGGAAAATTCCCGGCAAGATGGGAAGGTCAGGGTATATATGTTATGCCGGGTGAAGATGACAGTTATAACTGGCAGGGTTTTATTCCACAGGCAGAGAACCCTCATGCAAAAAACCCCGTAAGAGGATTTTTGGAAAGCGCCAACCAGCGGCCTGTTGATTCCACCTATCCTTATTTTATTCCCGGTAGCTATATCACGCCAAGAGGGGTGTCTATCGAACATTTCTTATCCGGTATGAATGGGATCACAGTAACTGATATGATGAAACTGCAGGGTAACTATTTCAATTCGCTGGCAGATGATGCTGTACCCATTTTGCTGAAATATGTAAATGAAAGTGAATTGAACACGGAGGCACGTAAGTACATAGATATCGTCAAAGCATGGAACCTGGAGGCTGATCCGGCTTCCAAAGGGCAAACGATCTATCAATGCTGGTGGGATAGCCTGGAGTCAGCGATATGGAGAGACGATATTTCCAAAACAGATCCTATGTCGCCCTGGCCGGAAGAGCAGACAACAATGGAGCTGCTGGCACGGGATTCATCTTCGTTGAAGTATATAGACAATGTGAATACGCCGGAAGTAGAAACGTTGAGTGGTGTGGTTACTTCGGCGTTGAATAAAGTGGCAGCCGATCTGGTCATAAAAGAAGCAGAAGGGAAATTAGAATGGGGTAAATTCAAAAACCCTTCGATCTATCACCTGATCAAAGACGGACTACCTGCTTTTGCAAGAAAGGGCTTGAATGTGGGCGGAAATGGCAATATCATTAATGCGGTCACACATAGTCACGGTCCAAGCTGGCGTATGATCGTTCACCTGGTTTCTGAAACGGAAGCATATGGTGTATATCCTGCAGGACAAAGCGGAAATCCCGGCAGTAAGTATTATGACAACTTTGTGGATACATGGGTGAAAGGGGAGTATTACAAATTATGGGTGATGAAAGCATCTGAAGCGGCGGATAAGAAAGTGAAATGGGTGATGAAGTTCGGAAAGGGGTAAATGCAAAACGCAGAATGCTGAGTTATATTCTGGTCTAAAATAATAATCAAATAAAATGAAATTCATTGTTGCAATAGTATTGACAGCTTTCCTGGCATTTTCCGGGGGGCTTTGGTTTGATTGGTGGAGTGTGGCTGTAGCTGCTTTTATCATTGCCTTACTGGTACACCAGAAAGCGGGCAAGGCATTCTTTGCCGGCTTTCTCGGCGTTTTTATTCTATGGGGGGCATTTGCCTGGTGGATAGATATGAAGAATGAAAGCATATTGTCTAAAAAGATCGCGGCGACATTACCACTTGGCGGGAATGTCATATTACTTATTCTTCTTACTGCATTTGTGGGTGCATTGGTGGCGGGTTTTGGAGCGATGAGCGGCAGCTATCTGAGGAGCAGTAAGTAATATTAACTAAAAAAATAGAATAGTAATGGCAGGCAGAAGTCCTGCCATTTGTTTTTTAAAATTTTCATAGTTATCACATCTCATCCATTTTCCTGCACAGTTCATACACTGCCCGGTTGATTTTTTCTTTTATCATCATTTAGTTTGCGGGCTGTTTTAAAAACCAAAACTGGTCGTAACGCAGTATTGTATTATATAGAGTAAAGATTTTTCACAATAACGGGTAGGCCATATCCTTTTTCGGGCAGGCAATATTAGTCCCTGTCCGGCGAGATTTGTTCCTGTTACCTTAACCTTTAAACCTGTTCTTACTTATGCGAAAATTTTTGAAATTTCTTAAATGGACGGGAATCGTCATCTTATCGGCCCTCCTCATTTTGTACATCACTATTGAATTGCGGCAAAACCGGAAATTCGATGCGCCTTATCCTGCTGTCAGGTCAACAGATGACAGCACCGTTATTGCAAGAGGCAAAGCACTTGTGTATGGACCTGCACATTGCGCCAATTGCCATGCTCCTAAAGAAATGGAAGAGCAGGTGAATAAGGGTATCGAGACTCCCTTATCCGGCGGGTTCGTTTTTGATCTGCCGATCGGCAAGATCTATTCAAAGAACATTACGCCGGATGCCACTGGTATCGGGAACATGACCGATGCAGAAGTGGCAAGAGCATTACGCTATGGTGTACGCAAGGATGGCCGTGCTTTATTTGATTTCATGCCTTTTCACAATACCAGTGATGAAGACCTTACTGCCATCATTTCTTACCTGCGCCACCAGCCGGCAGTAAAGAATGAAGTGCCTGAGAATAAAATGAACATTATTGGCAAAGCTGTAAGTGCATTTATGCTCAAGCCAGTCGGTCCTGCCGGTGAAGCGCCTGTTTCAATTAAAAGGGATACTACAGCCTTATACGGCCAGTATCTTGCCAATAATGTAGCGAACTGCCGCGGCTGTCATACCAACAGGGACCTGATGACGGGGGCATTCATAGGAGAAGACTTTGCAGGCGGCCTTGAGATGGATACACCTACTGATTCAGGAACCTATTATATCGTTACGCCTAACCTGACACCGGATAGCGAAACAGGGAGGATAAAAGGCTGGTCGCAAAAACAATTTATTGACCGTTTCAGAATGGGCAGAATTGTAAAGCAAACCCATATGCCATGGGGGCCCTTCGGCCGTATGAGTGATGATGAATTAAAAGCGATCTATAACTACCTGCAAACAGTGAAACCGGTTCGTAATGCAGTGAGGGCAGGGGCTTATAAAAAATAATAAATAAGGGAATGTATAAACAGCCTTAAAGTTACAGCCTGCAATAGATGCAGGCTGTAACTTTTTTTCAGCACAATATAGGTAAAGCCAGGGTATTTATCCGTCCAATGATATCAATATAAGCGACGTTAATTGCTATGCTCAGTTCTTGCAGAATGTCCTGGCCGGATTATTGATAAAGGGAGTATCGAAGAAAACAAGCAGCGCCTTTCGCCAAACATCATTCACTCTCCCGATCGAAATGACCTCCTGCAGGTACCGGCACCTTTTTTTATAATCTATATTCTCCAGTATGAATTGAAGGGCTAACTTTTTTGTCACAGGTGTTGATGTAGTACGGATCATCGTGCAGAATTTCTCAATAAGCGGTAAAAATTATGCCGCACTGCCTGTTTGCCGAAAAAGATATTAACATCACCACAAGTATATCGATAGGTATATACAATCCATGACCAAATGCAGGTGACCTGCCTTTGGGAAAGGGCAGGTTCATTTATAAACGAGAGAAGATAAGCCTGACCGCCGTTTATCATTTCATTTGATGCACAACTTTAAGATGCTGAAAGATCAATGACGGGTCAGAGCCATTGAGATATAAAATTAAGGCAGCACTCCCGTTCATGCCGGTCTTTTCTCAATTCACCCGTTTCTGTTCTTTTTTGCCCGGTAATAGCTGCAGCTTTAACGAAAAGAAATTTATGCGGGCAAAATGTCTGTGGCAGGTGATTACAGTTACTTTACTCTTATTGTCTTGTAAAAAGGAACAAACTCCGGTAGTCGTTCCGCCGCCGGTGGAAAAACCGGTATTACTGAAAGATATCGTGATCCCCAATCTGCCGTCTCCCTATTATCATTTTGAGTATAATACAACAGGTGATATCACTGCTGTGTCTTTTGCGTCGGGGCTCAGGATGTATGATGTGTTGCGTAGTGATAACAGGATCAGTGAAGTGAGGAATAATACGGCTGTCAATAAGGACAGGTTGCAATACATCTATGACAACACTGGTAAAGTTAGTACAGTAAAGTATATCAATGAAGCAGGGACTGAATTCAGAAGATGTTTTCTTACTTATACGGGAGGACAGCTTCGCCTGATAGAATGGGAAAGGAAATTAAATCCGGGTTTTGCCATGGAGCGTAGTATAGCATTTGTTTACCAGGCCGATGGAAACGTTCTGGAGATCACGGATCATTTGTTCCCGGTTCCGGGACAAAATGAAGCAACGTATGTCAACCGGTTTGAGCAATACGATGATAAGGTCAATACAGATGGGTTCAGTCTTATTCATGATCAGAACGATCATCTTTTGCTGCTGCCGGGAGTTCAGTGGCAAAAGAACAATCCGGGAAAGGTGATACATAACGGGAACGGTGGCGGGTACGCTATTGATTATACTTACACCTATAATGACAGAAAAGCGCCATTGACCAGGACAGGCGATGCCATTTTCACCGGCGGGCCAAATGCGGGGCAGCGATGGCAGACCAGTGCAACATATAGCTACTACCCGTGACCGGGAGTGCAGGTTGAGACGGGAAAAAGTCACTTTCTTTTTCAGAATTCCTTAAACGGTAAATACAAAATCATTTAATGAGGATTGCCCTTAATTTTGTCTTGTCACCGTCAACGGAACTGCATGAAAAAAAACATTCTCTTTCTTTTATCCATCTGCTCAGCTTCTCAAATCGTTTTTGCGCAACCACCCTCTATTCTTGCTGTCAGAAAATACAGGCAACAACAGGCTGGGAATATCATCAGTGAATTCACTGCCTTTCTTTCTTTACCTAATGTCGCCAGGGATACTGTCAACATTCAGAAGAATGCCGCTTTTATCATGGGTATGATGAATAAAAGAGGTATTCAGAAAGTGCAACTGCTCAAAGCCGCTACGGAAGGTGTGCCTCCTGCTGTGTATGGGGAAGTGATGGTTCCCGGAGCGAAAAAGACCCTTATATTTTATGCACATTACGATGGCCAGCCGGTCAATCCTGCGCAATGGACGAAAGGGTTAGACCCGTTTCGACCCCAGTTATTTACAGGTACTATTGATAAAGGCGGAATGAATATTCCTTTTCCTGTTGATGGTAGTTATAGAGAGGAATGGAGGATATATGCCCGCGGCGCTTCTGACGATAAAGCGGGTGTTGATGCCATTCTGAATGCGTATGATGCCATTGTAAAAAGCGGTATGCTGCCGGCCTGTAACCTTAAATTCTTCTTTGAAGGAGAGGAGGAAGCAGGCTCGCCTCATCTTGGTGAGATACTGGATAAATACAGATCATTATTGCTATCAGACCTGTGGATCATTTGCGACGGGCCGGTTCACCAGTCAGGGCAAAAGCAAATTGCCTTTGGGGTTCGCGGGGATGCACATCTTGACCTGACCATTTATGCTTCAAAAAGACCATTGCATAGCGGGCATTACGGCAACTGGGCTCCCAACCCGGCGATGATGCTGTCGAAACTACTGGCATCGATGAAAGATGATAATGGCAGGGTTACGATCAAAGGTTTTTATGACGATGTGATACCGTTAAGCGCTTCGGAGAAAAAGGCATTACAGGAAGTACCTTCTGCAGATGAGCAGATGAGAGGTGAACTTGGTATCAGCGCTGCTGAAATGAAAGGAGTATCGTTAGGTGAAGCGATCAACCTGCCCTCACTCAATATAAACGGAATGCAGAGTGGTAATGTCGGCAAAATGGCTTCGAACCAGATACCCACCTATGCCACCGCCGTTATTGACCTGAGATTAGTAGCAGGCAATGACTGGCAACGGCAACAGCAGAAAGTGATCAGCCATATCAAAGAGCAGGGATATTATGTCACAGATAAAGAGCCTACGGATGAGGAGAGAGCAAAATATGCAAAGATCATTAAAGTGATCGCCGGAAGCGACGGATATAATGCGCAAAGGACATCTATGGACTTGCCGGTTGTCAAACAGGTGATCGAAGCGGTGAGAACTGCTGCAAATGAAAAGATAGTATTGCAGCCTACCATGGGAGGAAGCCTCCCCCTTTTCCTGTTTGAAAAATACCTGGCGGCTAAAACGATCACTGTTCCGATAGCCAATCACGACAACAATCAGCATGCAGAAAATGAAAATATCCGCTTGCAGAACCTGTTTGACGGAATTGAGATCATGGCATCGCTGATGATGCTCAAATAAGTATAAAGAAGTTGCGATCCTGAAGTAAAGAAAGTAGCCCTGAGCATAGTTTTGCTAACTCCGTTTTTTCAGGTTAGCCTATCGTATTCATTATTACCGCATTACTGTCAGCATCCGTACTAACAAAAATCTTTCATTCGCCTGATAACTATCAGCAACCACACGAGCAGGCGTTTCTACTTTTACAACCCGATGCGAACAGCTTGCCATAGCTCCGGTTGCCGAACCTTTCATTCCGAAAGTTACAATGATACTTTTTTTACCAGTTTTAGGATCACCGGTAGGTTGTTGCTGAGGATTTTGCTGATTATTTCCCCGCTCATTTCTCCGCCATTTTGCGATATATCTGCTCAATCCCTGGTAGTTGACCGGAAAAGTTTTTTTACCAATGAAGGGCTTATCGAGATGACGATTGTAACTGATCTGAAGAAACTGATCAGCGAAAAGGAGAAAAAGGGATTTGAAAAAAATATTCAACCGGCCACCGTTACATTCCTTTTTGCCGACAGCCTGGAACTAAAAGGAGAGGCAGAGATAAGGCCCCGTGGTGAATTCCGCAGAGAGGAATGTTATATGCCTCCAGTCATGATCAACTTCAAAACCGGAGAAGCCGGGGCACTTAAAAAATTAGGCCGTTTAAAATTTGTATGGCCTTGCGATAACACGATCTATTATGAGCAACTGGTGCTGAAGGAGTATCTCGTTTACAGGATGTATAACCTGCTCACGGAAAAAAGTTTCCGGGTGCGGCTGGTGAAGGTTAATTACACCGATATCAGCGGGAAGATAAAACCGCATAAAACCTACGGCTTCTTTATCGAGGATGTAGATGATATGGCAAAGAGGAATAATTGCACAGAAGTGGATACGGAAAAGTTTTTTACAGAACAAACAAACCGTCAGCAGGCAACACTGATCGCCCTGTTCAATTATATGATTGGTAACACAGACCAGGCAGTATCAGTGTATCACAATATCAAACTGATCCGTAACCGGGGAGATAGCCTGTCTTTGCCGTTCATAGTGCCCTATGATTTTGATTGCAATGGACTGGTAGACCCTGATTATGCCGTACCTCCGCCTGAACTGGAATTGATATCAGTAAGACAAAGGCTTTACCGGGGCTTTTCGAGAACAATGGAGGAATTGCAGCAAACGCTGTCCTTATTGCATAACAGTAAAACGGGTTTTGACTCACTGATCACGGGTTGCAAACCACTTTTAAAAGCGTACAAAAAAGAAATGATCAATTACGTAGATGATTTTTTTACCATCATAAAGGAGGAAGACAATGTCAGAGAAATATTTATTAAAAAAGCAAGGAAGGAATGAATCGCATTTTTCTTTTTTTAAAAACCAGGATATGCTTAAAGAAGAGTACCTGCAGCAATTGTTGAATGACCTGTACAAAGAGGAAGCGATCAATGTTTTTGATCATGCTGCAGATCTTTTTGCTATTGAAAGCGAAGAGTTCGGTAATACAAAACCGTGGGCAGACCAGTTAGTGAGAGATAAAATGGCCCGGTATGCCGATGAGGACCATACCACTTTACTGATCACCAACTTTGGCCGGTACTGGGTGCTGAAAGGGGGCTTTGAAATTTTTTTGAAAGAAGGGCAAAGCACCCGGGACAAAGAAAAAAACCTGAGTGCTGAAAAAGAAAAGCTGATAGAGGCAAGGCTGAAACTTACCCAATACCGCCTGACAGGATTCTGGCTGGCGCTGGTCATTTCATGTGTAGGTTTTTTGTTGTCACTACTGAACCTTTATTTGCTGCTGAAGTGAGGTAAGTAGACCCCGCATTTATTGTATAGCATGTTCCCGGCAGTTGCTATTGTCTATAATAGAAAATTCGCCTCTCCGTCACTTTCCGTTTTTTGGCATAATGCCAACTTGAAACATGACAATCCTGTCCGGAATGCTATTGTAAGGTACCCCCTTTATGATTGCAGCATATCATTGGTTGTCTGCTGATGAAACCCTTACATTTGATCCTGCAAACCGGGAAGGGAATTCTTTATTATCCGTTAATATATTTAATCCATGAACAGACGGGAAGTTGTCAAATCACTGGGAGTAATATCAGGACATGTATTATTTCCGTCGGTGTTAACGGCATTTGTGGCTGGTTGCGCCCACAAAGATATGAGCCGTTACAGTCCAGTTTTTTTTAGTAGCGAAGAGTATAAGGCTATTACGGACATCATTGATGTTATCATTCCGGTCACCGTTACGGCATCTGCTTCTCAGGTCAATACACAGGTATTCCTTGACCAGGTGTTTGGGCAATGTATGACGAAAGACCAGCAGCAGTTGGTCAGGGATGGAATGACGCAATTAATGCCGGCTTTTACTAAAGCAAAAGAAAAAGCAGCATTTCTGTCGGAAGTTGATAAAAAAGCCTATGGCAATGATGAAAGTTTGGCCTGGTTCAAAACGGTCAAACGGTTTACGATGATCGGTTTCTTTACGTCGCAGGAAGGAACTACCAAAGCCGGTAATTATGTAAAAGTACCTGACGGCTATAAAGGTGAGATACCTGTTGATAAGCATACACTCAATTATGGTAAAACAAACCTCCATTACTAACTATTCTTTATGGGCAACTTTAATATAACCGGAAAAGGAACAGAGGGGAATACCTATGAGGCGATTGTGATCGGATCGGGTATCACTGGCGGCATAGCTGCAAAGGAATTGACACAGGCTGGGCTTAAAGTCCTGTTGCTGGAGCGTGGCAGGATGGTAGAGCATGTGAAAGATTACCCGACAGCGATGACTGATCCATGGGACCTGCCGCTCAGAAACCTGGTAAGCCTCGAAGATGAAAAGGACTATGAGATACAGAAAACACTGTACCTCTTTGGCCAGGATAGCAAACATTTCCTGGTGAAGGACAGTGAGCATCCGTATGTGCAGCAGAAACCATTTGCCTGGTACCGCGGATACCAGGTCGGTGGCCGCTCTTTGCTTTGGTCAAAACACTGTTACAGGCTCAGTGATCTTGATTTTGAGGCTAACCATAAAGAGGGCGTTGGAGTTGATTGGCCTGTCCGTTACAAAGACATTGCTCCCTGGTACGATCATATTGAATCGTATGTGGGAATCAGTGGCAGCCGTGATGGAATAAAGCAAATTCCTGATGGAAACTTTTTGCCGCCGTTTGAAATGAATGCTTTTGAAAAACACATAAGGAAAAGATTACGGGAATCATTTGCAGATCGTGACCTGATCATTGGCCGGATGGCCATACTGACACAGGATCATAACGGCCGGTTGAAATGCCATGCCCGGAATCTTTGTCACCGTGGCTGTGTTTTCGGAGCGCCTTATTCGAGTAATTCGGCCGCTATACCCGATGCTGTTAAGACAGGTAACCTTACGCTTCGCCCTTTCTCGATAGTGGAAGGATTGATCTATGATGATAAAACCAATAAACTCAAAGGAGTCCGGGTCATTGATTCGGAAACAAAAGAGCCAATAGAGTTTTTTGCAAAACTTGTTTTCCTTAATGCTTCTACTATTGGCAGCACACAAATATTATTACAGTCGAAGACCAATGAATACCCTGGTGGGTTAGCGAACTCAAGCGGGGTTCTTGGACATTATTTAATGGATCATCATTCTGCGATCGGAGCCATAGGCGGTTACAGCGGGTTGAAAGATAGCTTTTATTATGGACAGCGCCCTGCCAGTGTATATGTCCCGAGATTCAGGAATGTGAGCCGTAATGATCAGCCATACCTGCGTGGTTTTGGTTTTGAGAATTATACCAGCCGCAGCGACTGGACAAGAGGGTTTCATCAGCCGGGTATAGGAGCTGAGTGGAAAGAAAGTATGACAAAACCAGGCGACTGGTTTGCCTATTTTGAAGCTTATGGTGAAACGTTGCCCGTAGCGGGTAATACCGTCACATTAAGTAATGACAAAAAAGATAAGTGGGGGTTACCCTTACCGGTTATCTCTATGGAATACGGCGAAAATGAAAAGAAGATGCGGGAAGATATGCAGAAGACAGCTGTAGAAATGCTCGAAGCGGCCAAATTGGATTGGGTGAGGCCTTTCGATTATGGGATGACACCCGGCTCCGTGATACATGAGATGGGAACAGCCCGTATGGGTAATGATCCTAAAACTTCTGTATTGAATAAATGGAACCAGTCGCATGATATAAGCAACCTGTTTGTTACTGATGGTTCCTGTATGCCATCATCGCCATGCCAGAACCCTTCGCTTACGTATATGGCGCTTACAGCGAGGGCATGTGACTATGCTGTGAAAGAGTTGAAAAAAGGGAATATCTGACCAATAAATGCACGGCGCAATACCTTAGCGGGCCAGGTTTATTTTTCGATCCGTACGTTTATTGCATTCAGCCCTCTCGGGCCTTTTTCCACTTCAAACACTACACGGTTGTTCTCTTTTAATTCATCAGCCGATGAATTGATATGTACAAATATGCTTTCCTGGGTTTGCTGGTCTTTGATGAAACCATAGCCTTTGTCTTTATTAAAGAAAGTAACAACGCCTTTTCTTAATAATTCTTCCGGGCTGAGTTCTCTTTGTTTGGGCACACCGATCTCAATATCTTCTGCATTGATGGTGATCTTTTTTCTGGGATCAGGCGGAGTGGAAGAAATATTCCCGTCCTCATCAATATAGGCCATCATATCGTCAAGGCTTTGTCCTTTTTTCGCATTCTCCTTTCGTTCCTGTCTTCTCTCTTCCTTTTCTTTTTTCTCCTGTTGTTTCTTTTTTTCTCTTTCCCGTTTGTTCCATGATCCTGCCATAGTGTTTTGTTTGACTGGTGATAAAATATGTTACATTATGCCTGTACAAGGCCAGTATCAGTAACGATAACAAACTGCATTTATATTCATGCCTGCGCCAACGGAGGCGAACAGGATCACATCCCCGGCAGATAAATGATGACCCGGAACCTGCCCTTTCAATACAAGATCATACAGTGTAGGCACAGTTGCCACAGAACTGTTGCCCAGCCAGTGGATACTCATGGGCATGATATTTTCAGGCGGGGTGCTGATCCCGTATAAGTGATACAATCTTTTGATAATGCCATCATCCATTTTTTCATTGGCCTGGTGAATGAATACCTTTTTCAGTTCATGAATGGCTATGCCGCTTTTATCGAGGCAATCTTTCATGGCGGCAGGCACATGCTTCATGGCATACTCATACACTTTCCGGCCTTTCATTTTTATATACCGGATACTAGGGTCACTGCCGGGGTAGAAGGACATTCCCATGTTGATATAATCCACTTCTTCCATGGAATGTGTCAGCGCAGCACTGCCAAGGATACCTGTTCCGTCAACACCTGTTTCTTTATATTCTACCACTGCGGCGCCTGCGCCGTCACTGAAGATCATGCTGTCACGGTCATACATATCAATGACCCTCGATAGTGTTTCTGTCCCAATGATCAATACTTTTTTAGCTACCCCTGCTTTGAAAAACGCATCTGCCTGTATCAGACCCTGCACCCATCCGGGACATCCGAATAAAATATCATAGGCTACACAAGCGGGGTTTCGGATACCCAGTGCATGTTTGATATGGGCGGCAAGCGAAGGCACGGCATCTGTCTGGATGGTATGCTTGATCACATTTCCGAAATTATGAGCCACAATTATCTGGTCTATCGTTTCGGGGTCTACGCTGCTGTCATGAATAGCGGCTTTCGCAGCCAATGCTCCTATATCCGATGCATTCAGATCGTTAGTTGTGTAACGTCTTTCTTCAATGCCTGTGATCTGTTTGAATTTCTCTACCACTTCCACCGGCGGAGTGTTCAATGGTTGCCGCGATTCCGAATAAAACACATGCCGGGCAAAATCACGGTTTGACTGAATATGGGGTGGAATGTAAGAACCGCTGCCGGTAATAACAGATCGAAGCATAATTCAACAACACAATTTTAGGTTTCAAAATGAGTGAATGCCTCTTCAAAGCTACTGATCATACCAGGCCCAAAAACTGATCCTTGTTAGCTATAAAAAATACTGCCCGGCGATCTGGTTACACAGCAGTGCTGTTATCAGTTGCTTCTGTCCGGTCAGCCACAGGTTCATTATTCATACTGGCCGAATTGTTCTTAATAACCAATTGAAAATTTTTATTCAGGGCAAATTCAAATTGCTTATTCCTGATCAGCACATTTGTCGCCTCATTTTCGATCAGTATCTCTGCGAATTCTTTTGCGAAGGGGGATGGCTTTGCTGTCTGGTCTATCCACCCATTATTAATAGACAGCTTGCTGAAAGTAAATTTTACTTTCCGGCCGCCTGCTGCTCTTTCAAAATCTGTATGATTCATGTTCAGCATCTGCTCTCCATTGCCGGATCGTTTCATCAGTATGGTAATGGCAGGCAGGTATTTTTTCCAGGTTTGTCTGAACATGTTTGTCGTTTTAAAAAAGCTTGTTTTGAACTGGTCTGTTTGACCAATCCGTGGTCATATCATTATGATTCGCTTTCGGACAGCCGGGTAAAAGAGGCGCCATTGAAAATACGGGCAAGGTTCTGATCCTTTGTCTCTTTCCATCTTTCTGCATGCTGCTCATTGACGATGCGCCAGAAATTTTTCGACCGCAGGTCTTCATAATCGGACGTATGGATAAAAAGACCTGTTACGGTACCCCGGTCTTTAAAATGAATATTCACGGGCTCACCCTTGCTGATCCTCGTACTCACGAATTTTTCGATCATTTCTGCTGTCATAGTATAACTGATTTAGCGGTGGTACAGGTTTTCTGTGTCCTGTATTTGCCGGGTCAATGAATTATTTGAGAAGAATGCAGGTGTAAAGAATAATACGGCGGGGGATCGGAACTATTGTTCACTTACAAAAGCGATAAAACTCAAATTATCGTGGCAAAGGTACGGGTTATCCTATTGCCGGACGGTTTTAATTTCTCCGTTCACCTGCAGATGATTACTGAATGTTGCTCAGGGACCTTATTGCCCTTTAATACTCAGCCGGATGCCGGGGCTTATAGTGAGTGATGATCCTGGCGAAATGGCCAGGCTACGGGCTTCGGTATCACTGTTTATAACAGGGTCATTCATTGATCCGGCCGGTATGATCACATCGGTAAAACCATCCGGTATGTAATTACAATTCCAGTTAGCCGGATTTTCCCATGCGGTACTGACGTTCCCCTGCCATGTCACTTCAAACTTTAATACATAGGTAGCTCCATAGAAATAAATGCTGCTCTTCGAAGCAATACAACGGTATTTGAAACCATAGCAGGAAGTCGGCGGTGTATGTAATCGTAATGTATCTGTATTCACACCTGAATAAATTATGTTGGCCGGCACGTCCACAAAGCCATTACCCGTTGAATCTATCTGCCATTGATAATTATAACCACTACCCGGTTTTTCCAGTACAAGATATGTATCAGATGCAGGGCAAATAGCTTTGACCGAAGGAACTGCACTAATGCTGATCTGCGTGGCGCCAGTATGATAGATCTTCAGCGTTTTTGTGGCTATGTCAAGCGTCCAGCCCGGCTGGCTCAGGTCAGATCTGTGTGGTAATACAATGCCATCGGCTGTTACAGCAGATGGATTGAAATTAACATGTAAAATATCTGTCGCATTACCGTCGTATGTTGTATAGTTTACACTGCTTGTTCCGTACGAAATACTTTTTATCAATGAGCTGCTGCGTAATAAATGTGTTTGATTGGCCGGTGACCATTCAGGCACTGCCCCCATTCCTGTTACATAATGCCTGACATAATCGCCATAACCATCGGTGAACCATTCGTGGTTAACCTCAGGCCCGTCAATTACCACTCCTGTACTCCTGGCCATGTAAGTTGCCCAGTTGAAGGCCCTGTAAGCTTTTTCTTTGGCTGAAAGGTCACCTGTTTTTTCATATAACAGGGCGTTTACTGATGCATAACGTGAAGTATGGCTGCCCATGAAAAAAAAGAAAGATTGCTGTTCATTGATCGCCATTGTTCCAAAAGATGTTTCGCCAAACACATTTTCTACCCAGGTGATCAAGCCCCGGACATGCGTTTCCCAGTTGGGATCGGATTCAGGATGTTCGAGTAAATATCTTGCCGTCATCATGGCGTTATACTGGTTAAGATTGTTGTTGTAGGAAGACTGGATGCCAACATCTTCAAAATATTGCGACCAGGTATTGTTTTGCATGGGGTAGGTCATCAGCCAGTTCCAGGCAATTGTTCGGGCTACCCGGTAAGCCGCCGTATCGCCAATGCCGGCAGCGATCAATCCATCCAATAATGAAACAGGCGCAATCACATGCGAAGAGTATTCTTCACGTATAACCCCGGTATGGGCGTTGACCCGGAAAGGCCACGGCGATTGATTGACCGATCCTGTTCTTACCTTACTGCTCAACACATCGGCCGCCTGTATCGCTGCATCTCTGAAACGAACATTGCCATCATACTTATAAAGCTGAAGCCACGCATTCCCAAGCTCCCCGATCTTATCCGGTTCTATATAACCATCTCCATCACCGACCCCGCTGGAGTTTCCTAAATTGGCGCCATCATATGTTAGCGAAGCAGCATCGCCGCTGGCGTAGGGTACATCAGGCCAGTTGTCCGTGGACAGGGTCATACCATGATCAAGATGCCAGAGAGCAACGTCTTTTGCTATTTGCATGACAGCAGCATTACCTGAATAATGATAATATTTCAATGCTGATTCAGTAAGCATGGCGTACAAACCGGCCGGATTATGTGGCCAATTGGCCATAGCCTGCGTATTCGGATCCAGGAAGCTTTGACTGTAGTAGGCAGGTTTACCGGTTGCGGGATCGTTCGGAACGCTGTTCAGGAGATAATTCCAGGCGAGATAGATCACCGTGTCATAACCATCGGACGGGTTTGAGGTCCATGACAGGATTTTGCCGGCAGGATATGCAAATACAGTATGACCGTTCAACGTTCCAAGAGAGGCTGACAGGCTTGTAGCGGAAAAGGTGTTATCTGCTGAGGCAGCCAAAGTTCCGTTTATGTCAGCAGAAAGGATTTTGTAATGATACAGTTTGCCCGGGGCCAGTCCATAAAGAATGAATGAGTGGGATAATGCTAAGGTGGAATCAACAAGGGTAGAGAGTCCATAAGCGGTAGTGGTGCCATAGATGATCTGCGAATTGGCCGGAACATCAGTTATCCAGTTTATTATTGCTGAACCAACTGTGATGGAACTAACAGATATTCCGGAGATCACCGGCGGATCACTGTAATAAACAATGTCCCTGTTTGTATTAAAGTTTGATCCACCCGGAACATCTGTTGTCCAGCCTATGCACAAAGCAAGAAGAGGGATATTTAAAAAACTTCTGTAAAGGGATTTAAATATTCCCGTGTTTGCTGACCTCGCATCTGTTAGGTCCTTGAATAACATACATAGCTTTTATCGCCTTCATAGTATGGTTGTCGGGAGTGGTTTGTAATAAGAATGGAGTCAAGCAGAGCTTTGTCAAAAAGATACAATAAAGCCCTCATAAAGGTACAAATTGTTTAATAAGGGGGTATCACCGGCCTGGTGGTCATGGCAGGACCGGAGAGATGTGAGAATTGAGCGTTTGATGACTGACCCCGGCCTTCAATGGTAAAGATCAGTCCGACCATTTGGCCTCAAACATCCCAAACTCCTTTTTTACTTTATTAAATGCCTTTTTGAAGGCTGTATAGCGTTTTTGTAACGTATGCTGATTGTCGGAAGAGCTCGTTTTAGTAGTAGCCGAAGCGGCCTTGTTTCCCCTGGTTGCGGCTGCCACATGCATTTTACTGAGCTGCATATCGTGTCTTAATTCGTCAATCTGATTTCTGAGAATGATGAACTGTTGTTTGAAATGCTCTATTCCTTTCGTTACCTCTGCTATATTCTTTTTTGCATGCAGTTCAGTGAGGTAATCGGAAAATATTCTTAAGACATTGATATCCGAATTCATTTCAGCGATCCATAAACGTAAACGCAGATGAAGGCCCATGGCAGAAGGGGTAACTGGCATAGCAAACAATTATACCTCAATTTACAACATCGGCAAGAAAGAAGAAACGATATCTGCTGCCCGGAGTAATCAGCTTCCTGTAATTAATATTTTATGTACAGCCCTTCCTTTTTGATTCTTTATTTCCAGGAAGTATATTCCTTTTGGAAGGC
>JAEUVK010000209.1 GCA_016787135.1 Chitinophagaceae bacterium
GGCCCTTCCGGCCTTCAGCCGGAATATGATGTTTCTCATAAAAAAACTGGTCATTATCCAACAGGCACTATCGACTTATAAGCTATCTTCGCCGGAAATTTTTCCGATATGAATCTCCACGAATACCAGGCTAAAGAATTACTGAAAAAATACAATGTCCCTGTGCAGGAAGGATTTGCCTGCAGCACTGTGCATGAAGCGGAAGAGGCTTACCGCCAGATCAAAACACAGTTCGGCAGCAGTTTCGCCGTAGTAAAAGCGCAGATACATGCAGGCGGCCGCGGCAAAGGCACCGTCAAAGAAACCGGAATCAATGGGGTAAAGGTGGGCAAGAACGTGGATGATGTGATAGACATTGCCAAAAAGATACTCGGCGGTACATTGGTGACCGTGCAGACAGGCCCTGCCGGTAAAGTGGTGAATAAGATATTGGTAGCGCAGGATATGTACTATGATGGCCCTGCGCCGAGAAAAGAATTTTACTTATCCATTTTGCTGGACAGGACCAAAGGCCAGAATGTGATCATGTACAGCACCGAAGGCGGTATGAACATTGAAGATGTGGCGCATGATACTCCCGAAAAAATCTTTAAAGAATGGGTATATCCCGGCGGTGGCTTGCAGGGTTTCCAGGCAAGGAAGATCGCTTTCAATCTTGGACTGAGCGGTGAAGCCTTTAAGAACTGCGTGAAGTTCGTGACGAATTTATATAACGCCTATGTCGGGCTCGATTGCTCCATGCTTGAGATCAACCCGCTGTTCAAAGCTGCCGATGATAAGATCGTGGCGGTGGACTGCAAGATGAACCTCGATGATAACGCCCTGGTTCGTCATGCCGACCTTGCTGTATTGAGGGATACATCCGAAGAAGACCCGACCGAAGTGGAAGCCGGCAAATACAACCTGAACTTTGTAAAACTCGATGGCAACGTAGGTTGTATGGTGAACGGCGCCGGTCTCGCTATGGCCACGATGGATATGATCAAGCTCAGCGGCGGTGAACCGGCCAACTTCCTCGATGTAGGCGGTACGGCCAATGCACAAACGGTAGAAGCCGGTTTCAAGATCATTTTAAAAGACCCTGCTGTAAAAGCGATCCTTATCAACATCTTTGGCGGTATCGTTCGCTGCGACCGTGTGGCGCAGGGTGTGATAGATGCCTATAAGAATCTCGGCAACATTAAAATACCGATCATCGTTCGCCTGCAGGGTACCAATGCCGAAGAAGCAAAAAAACTCATTGATGAAAGCGGTCTGAAAGTACAGTCTGCTATCCTGCTGAGTGAAGCGGCGGATTTGGTGAAGAAAGCAGTAGCCTAATTGTCGCCCGGCCTGCCCCGACGAATGTCGTGGGAGCCTGTCGAAGGGTGATTAATGATATAAGAATCCTGGCTAAGAGGCCGGGATTTTTTTGTTCTGATATGCTTTGAAAATGGAGTAAATTCGGAAGAAGAAATAATGCAAATAAACGAGTTGAATGTAATTTTTAACAACCGCATAATTTCGAACAAACTTCATTAGTAAATGCTTTTAACCGCAACTTTAAAGAGAAGATTGAAATGGCAAAGACTCATACAAATAATTGCGACTTTACTTTTTTTGATTCCACTTTTTACTTTTGGGCAAAGCACTTCTGTTCAAACATTACATTTTGCCTCCGGCAGTTACAAAATCGATAAAAAATATTTTGCAGTTCTAAATGAAATTGGGCATAAATGCTCATCCGACACATTCGGGTTTATAAAAATATTCGCATATACCGACACAAAAGGTTCGATCAAATACAACAAACGACTTTCTAAAAAGAGAGCCGAGGTAGTTTATAACTACCTGACAAAACATTTCAAGTTTGACATAACAAAAATTTATGTAACCTGGTTAGGAGAAGAAATAGATGGGGCATACGATTTGCATTTCCCTGATGCACATGTTCAACAAAGATGTGTCGACGTAGTTCTCCATTTTAAAAAGCCATCGGATTGAACAGGAATAAAACTGTATGCAACAGCCGCATTTGTGCTATTAGGGTGCACTGCAACCAAGATGATAGCAGTAATACAGACGGTTAAATCATGCAACACTGAAATTAATATAGCCCACACTCACATGAAAAAATTCCTCCTCATCCTTCTGTTGATCATGGCCGGCGGGCTTATCTATTTCTTATCCGGCAGTACCGTCACAGAAAACCTTGATGGCTATATTTATGACCTGCCCTTCAAAGAAGGCACCAGCCATAAGGTGGTGCAAGGATATGGCGGTCTGTTCTCCCATAAACATAAGGCAGCACTGGACTTCAGCATGCCTGAAGGAACACCGGTATACGCAGCCCGGGAAGGCATCGTCTATAGTTATAAAGACAATAGTGACGAAGGTGGGCCTTTTGCCAAATATGAGAAGAAGGCGAATTACATCATGATCAAACATAAGGATGGCAGCTTCGGCTGTTACTGGCATCTGCAGAAAGGAGGTGTAGTAATAAAAAAAGGAACAGTGACCAAAGGGCAACTCATCGGGTACAGCGGCAGTACCGGTTTTGTTTTGCGGCCTCACCTGCATTTTGCCGTAAAGCGCAAATTGAACTATGAGAAAGATTCTTTTGTGAGAACAAAATTCAGAACAACCGACGGCATCCGGCTTTTGGAAGGAGGTGAAACCTATGAAAAGCCGGTTGAATAAGCGAATGCTGTATCATCGTTTATCAATACGAACTTTCTGCGTCAGAAACTCACACAATATCCCTGAATGAAATAAAGTAATAAGGTCAATCTCTTCTCCCGGTTTACTTTTCTACTAAGGTTAAGGACCACCGCATAAAAGAACAAAACCTTAGTAGAAAGACCGGCTAACGTACAGATCAACCTTATTAAAATTGCGCAATAGCGCTGTTCAGCAAAAACCAAATTCCACGCAACCTGATCCATTCGTTTGCCAAAATACTCTTTGTCCTCTGAGCAATCCCGGCGCCTTGGTGAGATTGTCCGGTTGGCTAGTGCTACAGCCAGGGTCAGTGCTTAATTAAAACATATGTCGTATTTTCATTCGTAAATCCCATACGGTATGTTTGGCATTAAGTATATCAAATTTGACACGATGACCCACGTCATCGTTTTTAAGAATGGCAAGGTTTCCAAAGAAGGCCGCGGGCTTTCTTTTTTCTATTTTGCACCTTCCACATCCATTTCAGCCGTACCAGTCGGAAGCAATAACCTTCCTTTCATTTTCAGTGAAACCACCAGGGATTACCAGGCCGTAAGTATTCAGGGGCAGATCACGTATAAGATCAGTAATCCGAAACAACTGGCAGAACTACTTGATTTCACGATCAATGACCGGGGGCTTTATAAAAAAGATGACACGGAAAAACTGAATCAGCGTATCATCAATGAAGCACAGACCGCCACTTCTTCTTTTATACACGAACTTGGTTTAAAGGAAGCGATCCGGTCGGCCAAAGCAATTGAATCCAGGATATCCGAAGGCGTCATGAGCTCTACAGCTATCGCACAGCTTGGAATTGAGATACTCGGCGTCAGTATTCTTGCTGTAAAAGCCACCCCTGAAATGGCAAGAGCTCTGGAAACTGAGACACGAGAAAAACTACAACAGGAAGCAGACCAGGCTATTTATGAGAGGAGAAACTTTGCCGTGGAGCAGGAAAGAAAGATTAAAGAAAGTGAGCTGAACACAGAGATAGCCGTGGAGGAAAAGAAGAAACAGATAGCAGAAAAACAAATGGAAGCCGAGATACAGCAGGCAGAGAATAACCGGAAACTCAGGGAAATGAAAGTGCAGGCAGATATTTCTGTCGAGAATCAGCGAAAACAACTGATTGACCAAAAAACGGCCAACGAAAGGAAAGAGGCCGAAACACAGGGCTTTGTCCTTGAAACCACTCTTAAACCCTATAAAGACCTTGACTGGAAAACTATCATGGCTCTCAGTAATAACAGCGACGCAAAAATGAATATTGCTATGGCGTTTCGTCAGCTCGCTGAAAATGCTGAAAAGATCGGCACACTTAATATAACCCCGGAATTGCTTGATACTCTTCTGAACGATAAGACTGCAACCAGGAAATGAACATTGAATATGCCATCATTGTCCGGAACAAAACAAGGCTTGAACTGCTGATCGAACGGTTCAACACCAAAGCACAGGCAAAGTTCTACATCGAAAGAATGGGCGGCGACTTCGGGGACTATGAAAAGGAGCATGAAAAGTTCTATACATCCATTGCTATTGTTCAGCAGCATCTATCAAAAGTGGTGAAACACAAGATCATTGACCGCTCTTTTCTTCCCTCTTTTATATTCAACGAAAAACAGGTGGTCGTAACAATTGGCCAGGACGGATTGGTGGCCAATACTGCCAAATATGTCAATGGTATTCCCATTGTAGCCATCAATCCCGACCATGAAAGGTATGATGGCGTTCTCCTGCCCTTTCAGCCCGACAACTTTATACCTGCGGTAGAAAGTGTGATCCAGGACAAATACAATGCAAAAGAAACATTCCTGGCAGAAGCAAAATTGAACGATGGCCAGCGGCTGCTCGCTTTCAATGATCTTTTTATCGGGGCGTCCACACATATTTCTGCACGGTATAAGATAACATACAATAATAAATCAGAAGAACACTCCTCCTCCGGCATCATCGTTTCAACGAAAGCCGGCTCTACAGGCTGGCTCAGTTCCATTGTGAACATGACTTACGGAATGCATAGGTTCATTGAACAGATGACTGAAAAGAAAAAAAAAGTTGCAATCAAAGACGATCAACTGGTGTTTGCAGTACGTGAACCCTTCGCCAGTAAAAAAACACAAACAGGCATACAGGCAGGTATTCTTACAGATATGAACAAGCTCACTATCGAATCATTCATGCCCAACTATGGAGTTATTTTCTCGGATGGTGTGGAAAGCGATTTTCTGCGATTTAATTCGGGGAGTATTGTAACTATCAACACAGCTAAAGAAAAGGCAAGACTGGTTATAAACAATTAACTTCATTCCCGTTACCAGCGCTATTATTACATAGTTGACTATGAATTCTATCTTCCTTCATAGCTTTGAAGTATGAATATCATCATCCGCCCCATTCAGCAAAGCGACAACCCGGTACTGGCAAAGATCGTCAGGGATACGCTGGCCGAATTTGGCGCCAATCATCCCGGTACAGTGTATTATGATCCCACTACCGACGCGTTGTATGAATTATTCCAGGCAAA
The DNA here is from genome assembly GCA_016787135.1 of Chitinophagaceae bacterium. Taxonomy (GTDB): domain Bacteria; phylum Bacteroidota; class Bacteroidia; order Chitinophagales; family Chitinophagaceae; genus VBAT01. The sequence continues at coordinate 5,231 of JAEUVK010000209.1, forward strand.
GGGCGCAGGCTATTTCGTTGCAGAAATGAATGGTGAAATTGTCGGAGGCGGTGGCATCTACCCCACCGATGGCCTGCCTGCGGATACCTGCGAGCTGGTTAAGATGTATTTACTGCCGCAGGCAAGAGGAACGGGACTTGGAAGAACGCTGATAGAAAAAAGCCTGTCCTTTGCTAAAGAAACAGGCTATACAAATGTTTATCTCGAAACGATGCCCGAATTGAAACAGGCATTGAATATCTATGCGAAGTTCGGCTTCGAATACCTGAAAGGTCCGATGGGCAACAGCGGCCATACCGGCTGCAGTCTGTGGATGTTGAAGAAGTTGAAGGTTTAACGTTTAAAATCTAAGGTTACCTTATTCGTAATATTAAACTTTCAACCTTAAACTTTATACCCCCTTACTTCCCTCTGAGCTTCTGCACCTGTTTTTTGTTCAGATATACCTGGAAGCCGATACCCAGGTTGAAACCACCATCACCATCAAAGTCTTTGTACTTGGTATGTGAGTATCCCATTAGTACTTCGACGGAAACATTCTCATTAATGAATACAGCCACACCGCCGCCAAGAAACACATTGCTTCCGCTATTCGTACTTGTAAAACCAGGCGCTTTATACTTTGAACTCAGGTAGCTCAGTGCACCATGCAGTAACGGTCTTGCTTTGGCCTGTGTAAAATACCAGCGGGCAAACGGCCCTATACCAAAGTTGGTGTTCTTGACATCGCCCGATTTCTGATGAGTGATCCCGATATTGCCGCCGACGGCCACATTGTTGATCACAAAAACTCCCACGGCCGGGGTAAAACCGATATAGGTACTGTTATCGCCGGTGTTAAGGTCCAGCCTGCCTCCTACCATTACATCTCCTTTTTCTGTCTGTGCATTGACGGTGGTAATAATGCCTGATGCCAGTATGGCCAGAATGATCTTTTTCATATTCGTTAGTTTTTGATTTATTTTCTAAGGTAATTAAGTTTTCACTACAATAAACTGCTTTGGAGCAGTTCCACTTCATATACCGGGCTGAAAAGATACAGCCGGCCTGTTTTTATTTCGGTACACCGGAAACGCTTCCGCAGTTTCTTCCCTTTCTGAAAAACACGGCCGTCGTCTATACGGAAGACAGCATTCACCACCAGCTCTTCGATCAGCTGAAACTTGCTGTCAGCGGGATCATATCTTCTCAGTACTCGTAATAAACCGTCCTCCGCACAACTGCTGGCAGCCGGATCATGTAAAGAAGCCATGATCTCCTTCTCAATATCGGGCGGGAAAACTTTATGCTGCAGGAACTGGTGCAGCAACTGACCATAGATCGTTTTCCATTCCCTGCCATGCGCCATCACTTTGTTGCCGAACTGTTCAAAAGTCAGTAAATGGGCCAGTTCATGCAGCAGTGTTATCAGGAAAGCATATTTATTTAAGTTACCATTCACGCTGATACGATGATTGGCATGATGGGTACGATGGCGGTAATCTCCAAGGATACTTTTTCTTTCCCTGGCCACTGTCAGGTGTACTTTGAACTGGCGCAGGTAGATCAATACCGGCTCATAGGTCCCCAATGGCAAATAATCCTGTAACTGTGAAATGGGAGCTTCCTGTTTAGGCATTCTTTTTTTGCTTGAGCAATTTGATAAGAGAAGATACTTCAAGAACCGTATAAACAATATAAAGTGCCATACAGACAAACAAAGCGGGCTTATTGACATTCTTCTTTACCGACATGATATAGATAAATGCCACAGCGGCACAGGCAAAGAATTTGATCATGAAGCTGCCATACATAGCTCGTACAAACGCATTCGGGTTGGGAGAGCCAAGTGATCTCTTAGTGAGCAGAAAGGAAGCAAGACTGACAATGAATAATACCAGGTTGCCCCCGATAACAACAGATTGATCAACGCCCCATTTTTCCAGTGTGGTTCTGCCCACTACAAAAAATCCATTGAGCAACACAAAGACAAGGATCATCGGGCGAAGAGAGGCAATACTATTCCGGTTCATCATTTTTTTGTTTACCTGTATCCCGCACCAGTTTATAAAACATAGCGGCTAATGCGAGCAAAGGTAAGACACAGGCCAACACGGGGGAAGTATGCAGCCATTGGTCAGCTTTCAGCCCGGCAAAGACTGCCAGACCGATAGCTGCTAATAGTTGCGAGCCAAGGCCCGCATAGCGAAGTAGGTCTTTATTGGAGTTGTTAGTGGGCGATGGCCGCTGCTTGTCCATTTTTACTCATCTCTACTATAGTACTGCCGTTGCCGTTCTTTTCAGAAGCAATTGCAGCACCCATATGACATTGACCGTTGAATACTGCCGTAGGTTCAACCTGCAGTTTACCGGCATACACGTTGCCTTTTACCACAGATTCACCACGCAATTGCAGAAGATCTTTTGTTTTGATATCACCGGTCACTTTGCCAACAATGTCTGCCTGGTTACCGGATATATTTCCTTCAACAGAGCCGTTAGCGCCAATGACGATCTTGGCCGCACTGGTCACATTTCCAATGATGGTGCCATCGATGCGGAGATCACTGTTACTGCTGATATCGCCTTTGAGGGTGGTACCGGCACTTACCAGGGTAGCGCCGCCGTTTCCGTTAGATGTTTTTTCGGGTAACATGTCGGTTTTGTTTTTTGCGTTAAACATAGGTTGTGATTTACTTATTATATCATTCCGGCGGATTATCCATCCGAAAAGTATAAAAACATTTTTGCTAAGTCAATGCCTGTTTCCACTTAATCCTAATCATCCGACAGGTCTTCTTTAGGCAATTGCAGCTGGGCAGTATCCAGTGTTATGGCCTTCCCTTCTCCCATCAACGGCCCTTTTCTGAGTCCTTCCTGGTACTGGCGCAGGTTGTCCAGTTCCTTGGCCATTTTATCCGCATCATACTTTAACTGCTGATATTCACGGCCTATTCTCAGGTCATCATACCCCGGTATATAATATTTCAGCGGAGTAAAGATGATGAGCGCCACGGTCAGGCCAACCAATACTACAAATATTGTGCTCAAAGCGATGTACACGCTGAGCCGGGACAATTTAAAAGTGACAACCTCCTCATAGGTATCGTCATTCATAACGACGAGCCGGTAACGGTTTCGCAGTCGTTTCAGCGTAGATCCGGCGTCCAGTTTTGCCATATTTGAATTTTAATCGCTTTAAAGGTAAGGAATGAGCTTGTGTCTGAGCCATTTCATCAACGTATCAGCCAAAAAAATATTGGCCTTCATTTATACTAAAATATTTGAAATTCAGTTATTAAGGGTTTAGTTTGCGACGGAAAATGGGACCTATCCGAAATCATACTGTTACTGCTTTATTCTTCGTCATCCTTTGCCATTTAACTGCATCTTCCTATGGGCAAATGGGTATTGATCTTGGCATCAAAAAACCCAAAGAATACGATAACCGGACCCTGCGTTCCGAAAAGTCGGATCAAAAAAAATTTACGGTGCCCCGCCGTTTTATTCAGAACACCGTTACACATTACAACTATTATTTCAACGCCAATAATAAACTGAATGAAGTGCTGGAAAGGGCCAAACTTTCATTCAAAGATGATTACTCCACGCTTCTGCCGTTCTATAATTATACCCTTGATGCTACTGCCGCCGACAGTACCCAGTTAGATTCTATTTCATACAAATCACAGACCGGTATTGCGCTGCATGACCTGCGGGGCGACTGGGTGGATAATTTATACCTGTTATGGGGGGCTTCCTACTATCTCAAAAAACAATTTGATTCCGCTTACCTGATGTTCCAGTTCATCAACTATGCTTTTGCCAAAAAAGAAAAAGATGGCTATTACATGAACATCGGCAGCCGTATGGATGGCAACACGGCATTCAGCATAGCGACAAAAGAAAAGAATAGTTTGCCGCGCAGAATATTTTCAGAACCGCCAAGCCGCAATGATGCTTTTATCTGGCAGATCAGGAATTTCCTGGCACAGGACCAGTTTGCCGAAGCCGCCAGCCTGATCATCACATTAAGAGATGACCCGCAATTCCCTAAAAGGTTGGATGATGACCTGGCAGAAGTGCAGGCTTATTGGTTTTACAAACAAAATATGTGGGACAGTGCAGCCGTACATCTGGTCAATGCACTCGGTAATGCCACCAATAAACAGGAAAGGGCAAGATGGGAATACCTGCTGGCGCAATTGTATGAGAGAAGTGGGCAGTACAAAGAAGCGGAAAATTATTACAGCAAAGCAATTCATCATACCACTGACCCGATCCTCGACATCTATGCCCGTCTCTTTTCGATAAAGGTAAATAAGGACGGCGGTGAGAATTATATCGAAAAGAACATTGAGACGCTGGTGAAGATGGCAAAGCGGGATAAGTACCAGGATTACCGCGACATTATTTATTACATGGCCGCCCAGATGGAACTGGAAAGAGATAACTATGACGGGGCCATCGCCTTGCTTTTAAAAAGTACAAAATATACATCCAACGATCCGTCACAGCGCAATAAAGCTTTCCTGCAGCTGGCAGAGTTGTCTTTTGCCAAAAAACAATTCCGTAATGCGTACAATTTTTATGATAGCCTGAACATCAATGATCCCTCTATAAAAGATCCTGATGCCATCACCGGCCGCAAGAGAGCATCCGGATTAATAGCAGAGAACCTTGAAGTGATAGAAAGACAGGACAGCCTGCAGCGCATTGCTGCCATGCCTGAAGAAGAAAGAAAGGATTTCGTAAAAAAGATCGTACGGCAACTTCGTAAACAGCAGGGATTAAAAGATGAAGGCACTTCTACAGGTTCAGGGCTGCCACCCATCCAGGATCCGCAACCACTTTTTCCTACTAATACAAAAGGAGAATGGTATTTCTATAATGCAGGTTCAAGACAAAAAGGATTAGCTGATTTCAAGGCAAAATGGGGTACAAGACCCAACCAGGACAACTGGCGAAGAAGCGCTGCATTGAACAGCATTATCCGCAATACCAACAAAATAGACGGGGCTGATTCAAAGATCACCAATGCAAAGAACCTTGCAGGCAATGAAACCGGAGAGATCACATTCGATGCTCTTTATGGCAGGCTGCCGCTAACAGATACGTTGATGAAACAATCCAACGATTCAGTTCAGGTGGCACAGTTCAATCTTGGTAAATTATATATCCAGGAAATTGAGAATTGTACAATGGGTACAGAAACATTGGAAGACCTGCGTACACGTTTTCCTATGCATCCAAAAATGGACGAGATACTTTTCAATCTTTACTATTGTTATAATAAGAATGGAGAAGCTGCCAAAGCGGCTGCGGTCAAAAAGCTGATGAATGAGAAATTCAATAACAGCAATTTCACCACCATCGTTACCACCGGCAAAGACCCCCAGTCGAAAACCGGTAACGGAGAAGCTACGAAAACGTATGAAAGGATATACGACCTTTTCATAGAAGGTAAATTTGATGAAGCCATTTCACAGAAGAAAATCGCTGACAGCATATACAGTAAGAACTACTGGACACCACAATTGCTTTATATTGAATCGGTCTATTACATCAAACAAAGACAGGACAGTGCTGCCAGGGTATCATTGAATAATATCATCAGTAATTTCGGGCAAAGCCCATTAGCTGCGAAAGCTGTTACCATGCTGGATGTACTCGGACGCCGGCAGCAGATAGAAGAAGAACTCAGGAAACTGGTAGTGAACAGACCTGCAGATGATACGACTACAAGGTACAGACCTAATCCTGTTGTCAGCAATAACCGCCCTGTACAGCAGGTGAATGTTTCAAAAGACACAGTAACTACGCAGAAACCACCTGTGCAGCAACCGCCTGTTGTTGGCAACAACAAACCTGCTGCAGATACTGCAACCGGCAAACCGGCCTTACCTCCTGCCACCAATTATACTTTCACTCCGGAATCCCCGCATTATGTGGTGATCGTATTAAGTAAAGTTGACCGCGTATATGGCAATGAAGCAAAAAATGCTTTTGCCCGCTACAACAGGGATACTTACTATAATAAACAAATGACAGCAGAACTGGTAGAAATTGATACTGATAACCGTTTGTTGCTCCTGAGCCCATTCAAGAATGCACAGGAAGCGGTAGAATATGTTGACAAAACAAAACCTGTGACCGCATCACTGATCATTCCTTGGTTGACGGGCGGTAAATACTATTATGCCGTCATTACGGACCCAAACCTGGAAGTACTCAGGAATAGTAAAGACCTCGATAAGTACAAGCAATTTCTCGATAGGAATTTCCCGGGCAAGTTCTGATCCTGCCTTTTCTTTACCCCGTCAAAGCTTTTGGGAAAAAATTAATTCCGGCTATAGCAGCCCCGCAATGCTTTTTCTTAATTTCGGCCTGGCATTGCTGATATAAAGCGTGGCATGATTACTGAGCAGTTGAACCTGCTGAAAAACATTCAAACCTTTTCGACCTACCACAATCATTTTTTATGAAACGATCTGTCCGCATTTTCTGGCGAGTTTTCCTTTTTGGTTTTGGCGCTTTGATCTTATTCATCGCCCTGGCCAACTTTGGAGTATTTGGCAAAATGCCTTCCCTGAAAGACCTAGAAAACCCTTCCATACAGCAGGCATCAGAAGTATATGCTGCCGACGGCACACTCATGGGTAAATATTATACTGAAAGAGGGAACAGGAGCAATGTAAAATACAGGGATATTTCCAAACATGTGATCGATGCGCTGGTAGCCACGGAAGATGAACGTTTTTATAACCATTCCGGCATTGATTTCAGATCTACTATCAGGGCGGTTTCCACGGGAGGAAGCAGCGGTGGCGGAAGTACCATAACACAGCAATTGGCAAAAGCATTGCTTGACCAGGGTAGTAAAAACAAAGCATGGCGTGTGGTGGAGAAAATGAAAGAATGGATCATTGCTATCAAGCTGGAAAGAAATTTCACCAAAGAAGAGATCATCACTCTTTACCTGAATGCTGTACCCTTTGGAGACAATATCTATGGTATCCGCAACGCCTCGAGGACCTTCTTCCAGACAGAGCCTGATCGGCTTAAAATAGAAGAAGCTGCCGTACTCGTGGGCATGCTCAAAGCTAACTATACGTACAACCCCAGGCGCAACCCTAAGCAATCAAAGGAAAGAAGAAATGTGGTGTTAGACCAGATGGCAAAGAACAATAAGATCACTGAAGCTGAAGCAGCCCGGCTAAAAGAAAAGCCTATTGAACTGAAGTATAAGAAAATGGATGAAAACACCGGTTATGCTCCTTATTTCAGGGAAGTTTTGAGGGATGAGATAAGAACCATTCTGAAAGACATCGAAAAGCCGGATGGAGGCTCCTATGATATTTATGATGATGGTTTAAAGATATATACCACTATCAACCCCCGCATGCAGGAATACGCCGAAGAGGCAGTAGCTATGCAGATGCCGGTATTACAAAAAGCACTGGTACAACAGGCAAAAATGAAGAACGGAACGATATGGAAAGAGCATCCCGATGTACTCGAAAAAGCGATGAAAGAAAGTGACCGCTGGAGAAACCTGGCTGAAGATGGCCTGAGTGATAAAGAGATAAAAGCTACTTTCTCTCAAAAAGTGCCGATGAAGATCTTTGCATGGAACGCCAAACGTGAGAAAGACACCATCATGACCCCGCTCGATTCAATAAAATATCACCGGCTGATGATGCAGACCGCTTTTATGGTAATGGACCCTGTTACCGGTGAAGTAAGGGCCTGGGTTGGCGGTATTAATTTCAAAACATACAAATTAGACCATGCCAACCTGAGAACAAAAAGACAGGTAGGTTCTACTATTAAACCCCTTCTTTATACCCAGGCCATGGAAGATGTAGGCTTCAATGCTGAAACGGAAGTACTGGACCAGCAGCAAACGTTCGGGAAAAACCAGTTAGTGCCTGCCACTACCAAAACCTGCAGCGGCCGGACAATGACGATGGCATCTGCATTGACATGGTCCAAGAACTGTGCGACAGCATACATCATGAAACAGGTTGGCCCGGAAAGATTTGCCGAGTTTCTGGCAAAATTGAATATCCCCACGAAAGTCGAGCCCTTCCCTTCCATAGCGTTAGGCTCATGTGATCTTTCCTTGTTTGAAATGATGTGGGGGTATAGCATTTTTGCAGGCCATGGCTATTCCACCAAGCCGTATTTTATCAGCCGCATCGAAGACAGGAATGGAAATGTGATCAAACGTTTTGATTACAGTACAAACCGCAAAGAAGTAGTCAGCGAAGCAACTGCTTATAAAATGGCGCAGATGATGCAGGGGCCGGTAACAAAAGGGACTGCTGCAGGTATGATGCAAAGATTAGGCGCTGCTGAGATAGGAGGTAAAACAGGTACCACCAATTCCAACGCCGATTTCTGGTTCATGGGCTATACACCACAGTTATTGGCTGGTACATGGGTAGGCTGTGACGACCGTTTCATTACATTGGAAAGTTCTGCATTCTATGGCGGCTCTGTAGCAAGACCTATATGGGAAGCCTTTTTCAAAAAAGTATATGCAGATAAGACATTAGGGATTGAACAAAGTGTCAAATTTGCCAAACCTGCCGACATGGAGAACGAGATCAACAGTGCAGATATTCTGAATATTATTGAAAATGTGGAGCCCGGCGCCGAAGGACAGGACCAGGGTGTAGGAACAGAAGATGATTATAATATCAACAATGGATATATCGGCCCCGAGTCAAAACCAGTTCCGATAGACGATGATCCAAAGCCTGTTAAAAAGGATACGGTTTCTGTAGTTGACACTAAACCTATTGGAACTGCTACCGAGGAGGAGCCTAAAAAAAAGAAAGGATTACTGAACAAGATATTCGGGAAAAAGGATAAAAAGAAAACAGAATGATTTAGACTGAAAATAAATAGAAAAAAGGCCGGTTCCCTTTTCGGAAACCGGCCTTTCCATTAATTTCTGATTAGAGATCAATCCACTTATGATTACTTATTTACACTGGTGCCATGTCCTTTGCCCGTACTGCGCAAAACCTTACCTTTGCGCAGTTTAAAAAAATTACAGGTTACAGGCTCCCTTTCTTTCATTCCGTTTTCGTTCCGGGAAAGACCTGTGATCTTGAATCACAAACCTTCCTGCCGGCAGGCAGGCTTGAAATCAATATGGCAGATATTTTTGAACGCTTACTGAAAAATTATGGGCCTATCGGTCAGCACCGTGAACGGGCGCATGGTTATTTCGCTTTTCCTAAACTCGAAGGAGAGATCGGAAGTCGTATGAAATTCCGCGGGCAGGATATGATCGTTTGGAGTTTGAATAACTACCTGGGGCTTGCCAATCATCCCGAAGTAAGAAAAGCGGACGCAGAAGGTGCTGCAAAATTCGGTCTGGCACTTCCAATGGGTGCCCGAATGATGAGCGGCAATAGTAATTATCATGAACAGCTCGAAGCTGAGCTGGCAGCTTTTGAAAGTAAAGAAGATGCCATCCTGCTGAATTTTGGTTACCAGGGTATGGTTAGCCTGATCGACGTACTGTGCAGCCGGCATGATGTGATCGTGTATGATGCAGAAAGCCATGCCTGCATCATTGATGGTCTGCGTTTGCACCCGGGTCATCGTTATGTTTTCAAACATAATGATGTGGAAGATTGCGAAAAACAACTGCAGCGTGCTACAGCCTTGATTGAAAAACAAAATGCCGGCGGTATCCTTGTCATCACTGAAGGAGTATTTGGAATGGCTGGCGATCAGGGCAGGTTAAAAGAAATTGCCACATTGAAAAAGAAATACCAGTTCCGTTTGCTTGTAGATGATGCACACGGTTTCGGTACATTGGGAAAAACAGGCGCAGGGGCCGGTGAAGAACAGGGCTGCCAGGACCAGATAGATCTGTACTTCTCTACGTTTGCCAAATCAATGGCCTCTATCGGGGCATTTATTGCAGGCGACAGAAAGATCATTGATTATATCCGTTATAATATCCGCTCACAGATTTTTGCTAAAAGTTTACCTATGCCGTTGGTGATCGGCAACCTGAAACGTCTTGAGCTCTTACGTACAAGACCCGAGTTAAAAGCTAAACTCTGGGAGAATGCTTTGAAACTACAGAATGGTTTAAAAGAAAGAGGATTTGATATAGGTAAAACTGATTCAGTAGTCACACCGGTATATATGACAGGCGGAGTGGAAGAAGCGACAGCTATGGTGATGGACCTTCGGGAGAACTACAAGATATTCTGCTCTATCGTGGTATATCCTGTTATTCCAAAGGGGCATATCATTTACCGCCTTATCCCTACGGCCTCTCATACGGATGCAGATATCGAAGCAACACTGAAAGCATTTTCGGCAACCAAGAAAAAACTCGACGCCGGGGAATACAAGGTAGAAGCAATACCGGACATGGCTGAAACAAAATAAAACACCTAAAACAATAAGAAATGAGAAAGTAAACCTGCTTTCTCATTTTTCTTTTATACTGGAATTTTTCAAAAACATATCACATGAGAAAAATCTTCTTCCTTATTATCATCTTGGTGCCGTTGCTCAGCATAGCCCAGAAAAAACAGATCACATTGGATGACCTTTACAGGAAAGGGACATTCCGCGGAGAGATCATTCCCGGTTTTGCCGGGGAAACACTGGACAGCGTGTTGCAGGCCGCCAATATCAAAGAAAACAATACGAAGCTGCCCGTGGAAGACTATATAGCCAGCAATGACAAAAAGAAAGTACTGATCTTCACAAAAAGAGAAAGCATTTATCGTCACTCCTCCAAAGCATACAGTTATGTATATGATCTTTCGACAGGCAAACTACAAAAGATAGATACGGCCAAACTTCTTCATCCCACCTTCTCTCCTGATGGCAGCAAAGTTGTCTATGTAAAAGACAATAACATTTACCTGTATGATGTGGCCGCTAACAGTATAAAAGCCATCACTACTGATGGTAAATGGAATTATATCATCAATGGCAATTGCGATTGGGTATATGAGGAGGAGTTCAGTTTCACACAAGCATATCAATGGAGTCCGAAAGGAAATTATATAGCTTATTATCGCTTCGATGAGACCAATGTAAAGGAATACAATATGACGATGTATGACAATGCATACAATAAAGATTATCGTTATAAATATCCCAAAGCCGGCGAAGAGAATTCGAAAGTAGATATTTACATCTACGATGTCAATACCGGGAATAAAGTGAAAGCGGATTATGAACAGGGTGATATCTATATTCCCCGCATCAAATGGACAACTGACGATAACTCGCTGGTCGTGTTCTGGATGAACCGCCACCAGGATGAATTAAAACTATTACTCACCAATGCACAGACCGGTAACAGCAATACCCTATACCAGGAAAAGAATAAATATTATATTGAGATCACCGATGACTTTCAGTTACTGAAAGATGGCAAAAACTATCTATTCACCAGTGAGATGAGTGGATACAATCATATATATCTATATAGCCTGGACGGTAAAACAAAGACACAGATCAGCAAGGGCAATTACGAAGTAACCTCTATTAACGGAGTAGATGAAACGAATAAAAGGGTCTTCTATACAATGGCCTATCCGCGGCCCATGGACAGAAATCTATTTGTAACGGATCTTGCAGGCAAAAAGACAACCCAGCTTACACAGGGAGAAGCATGGCACAGGGTTGAGCTAAATGACCGGTTCACCCAATTCATGGATTACCGTTCTGACCTTAACACTCCGCAGACGGTAACACTGAATGATATTATAACGGACAAAAAGAAAACCATCAGTATTAAACCTGTAAAAACACTGGGTGAGAACAGCAAGCTGAAAACAAAAATGAATGAATATGAGTTGGGAAAAGCTGAATTTATCAGGATACCAAACAGCAAAGGCGATACATTGAACGGCTGGATGCTGAAACCTATCCAATTTGATCCTTCCAAAAAATACCCCGTTCTTTTCTGCAACTATGGCGGCCCCGGATCACAACAGGTATCCAACCGGTTTGGAGCAGTAAGTTTCTGGCACCAGATGCTGGCGGAAAAAGGCTTTATCCTGGTAAGTGTTGACAATACTGGTACAGGTTATCGCGGTGAAGAATTCAAAAAGAAAACATACCTACAGCTCGGCAAATATGAAATAGAAGACCAGATAGATGCAGCAAAATATATTGGCAATATGCCGTTCGTTGATAAGAACAATATTGGTCACTGGGGATGGAGTTATGGAGGTTTCATGAGCTCATTGGCTATTACCAAAGGCAATGAAGTATTCACAGCTGCAGTAGCGGTAGCCCCCGTAACTAACTGGCGGTACTATGACAATATTTACACAGAACGTTATATGCGCACCCCACGGGAAAACCCGAAGGGCTACGATGACAACTCTCCTATCAATTTCACAGACATGATCAAAGGCAAATACCTGATCATTCATGGTACAGGCGATGACAATGTACACTTTCAGAACAGTACGCAAATGATCACAGCACTTGTGAAAAGCAATATAGATTTTGAAAGCGGCTATTACCCGAATAAGAACCACGGCATCTCTGGTAACTCTGATAATACGACCTATCATTTATGGAACAAAATGACCAATTGGATACTGGAAAACCTGGGCAATGACAATACACAAAAACCTGCAAAACCGATAAAACAACAGCCAAAGGGATTTTAAATAAATATAGCTGTCGGGCAACTTTACTTATCCTGCCTTGTTGAACCATGGCAGGATATTTTACTTATGAGAAAGACGCCATTAAAGGCATAAGTATCGGTTATATAAAAAAAGAACCCCGACGTGGAGTCGGGGGCCCTAATCAAAAACCATTAACCATTAAACCTTATCCTATGAAAATTCATGAGTAATATCGTTAATAATAATTTAATAGAAAATAATTTTTTTCATTTTTTTCCGAAAAAGCATCAAAATGACATTTATTTGATTGAACTCAATGTCCAAACTATGATCAGGGATGTGCTTTATTCTTCGCAAACGTTTGATAAAATAATTTGGCTATTCAACCACATTACTGAATTTTGACAATTGATAAACTGTATGAAAAAAGTAGTTATAGCTATAACCGGTGCCAGCGGGTCAGTGTATGCAAAAGTTTTACTGGACAAGATGTTTGCTCTACAAATACAGTGGAATGAATTATCCCTGGTCATGACAGAAAATGCAAAACAGGTATGGGAAACAGAATTAGACAATGATTCGTATAAGTATTTACCCTTAAAACATTACGCCGCCCAGGACTTCATGGCACCGTTTGCTTCAGGCTCTGGCAAGTATGATACCATGATCATTATTCCCTGTTCAATGGGCACTATGGGACGTATAGCCGCAGGTACTTCAAATGATCTTATAACAAGGTCTGCCGACGTCGTACTCAAGGAAAGGAGAAAACTGATCTGCGTGGTGAGGGATACCCCTTATAACCTCATCCATATCCGGAATATGGAAACGATTACTCTGGCAGGAGGTATTATATGTCCGGCCACACCATCCTTTTACAGTAAACCCAAAACCATTGAAGATGCGGCCACTACAGTAGTTGACAGGGTACTTGACCTGGCAGGATTTGACATATCCACTTTCCGATGGGGAAAATAAAAAGCGGCAACCTGGTTTAGAATTGCCGCTTTGCTTTAAAACCAACACGAATTTCCATTTATTTTCCCTGTCCCACCCGGAAAGGACTGACATTTACAGAGAATAAAATGCCAGCGCTGCTAAGCTTTACTTTCCCGTAGCCCACTCCTGCCAATGGTAATTTCACATAAGGTTCAATAGTTAATGAAAATATTTTGCTGACCCTGCGCTGGTAACCGCCAGATAAAGAGAGGACAGAAAAATAATGTTTGTACTTGTTAGACTCGCTATGCAGGTAATTGTACGTAGTTCCGCCTGGATAAACGTATTGGTACCGGTAGTTTTCCTCTTTCATTATAATTGATGAAAGTCCCGCAGAAGCAAAAGGATGCCCTTTTGCAGACCGGCCAAAACTATAAGCTAGTGTAAGCGGTATTTCATAAACTTTACAATCTGCTGCTATATTTTTAAGATAGTTGGGATACAAAACGGGAACGGATGGTTTATAATCGGAAGGCTTTGCATCATATATTTTCCTGGCTGAATAAAACCCCGTTCTTATCATCCATCTTTCTTTGATGGTATAACCCACACCAACTCCTGACACCATCTTCACTTTGCCCGGATCATCAAATCCTATAGCACTGATATCAGGGCCTGCAGAAAAGGAAAAAGAAAGAAGGTTCTTTTTTTTGACAGGGCTTTTCGATTGTGTTACTTCGTCTTTTGAAGATTCGGGTACTGTATTAGCGCTATCTTTCTGCAACTGATTCAGATCCGTCGTATTCTTTGCAGGTTTATCAGCAACAGCCTGATCTGCCTTATTGCCGCCTGCATTTCCCGGCAATACAACATTGTCATTATTATTTCTTTTGACAGGGACATTGTTATGACCATTGCTATCATTTGACACGGTCGTGACCTCCTCTGTATCCCTTTCATTTTTTGTTTCATTGATCGCAGGCTGAACTTTTCCTGCGATGCCTCCCTGTTGTACTTCTATATCAAAATTATTATCCTTAGCAGCAGAAGCTTTTGTCTTACGAACCACCGGACGGGCGCCGGCGTTCTTCTGTCCGGGTGTAATTTTAGCATTGGAATTATCTGGATTTTTGGGAGTAACCTGGTCGTTTTTAATTGTATTATCTTTTATAATAACGTCACTAAGGCTATCTTCATTCTTTTCTTTCTTTCCCTGTTTACCGATACCCCCATTTTCGGAAGACATCACCTGCCTACCCGGTCCATTACCTGCTCCTGCTCCCGAGCCTGTGCTCTGTTCAGGCTTTTTGTTATTGTTGTCTCTGCCTACTGCATCACTTATTAACTTCTCCTGCTGCCATGGTTTGCCGATCAGAAGCCATATACCACCACCAAGTAATAAAAAGAAGAAAAACAGGAAAATAAAGCGTCTTCTGCGATCTTCCTTTTGAGGAAGTTCACGGTCGAGCAGTTTCTCCATTTTCGTCCAGGCCTTCTCATCATAACTTGGATGATGCTGTTCGGCAGCCTGTCTTAGCTTATTATCAAAATTCTCAGATTGCATTTTTAGTTTCTTCGGGTTGTTGATAACGGAATAATATTTTTTGCAATTGCCGTCTTGCCTTTGACAAATTCGATTTGGACGTACCTGTGGAAATACCCAGATGTTTGGATATCTCTTCATGGCTCAATCCATCAATGATAAAAAGGTTGAGAACTGTACGGTAACCCGGTGACAACTCCTGTATGGCACGGATGATCTCTTCATGTGATAGTTTATCAATAGCGTCTTCATTGACAGCTTCTACATGGTAAACAACATTATCCAGATCCGTCAGCACTTTGTGTTTTTGGTTCTTCCTGAAATGATCGATAGCTGTATATACCATGATCTTGCGCAGCCACCCTTTAAAAGAACTGACTACATCTGAATAAGCGGGCTGGTAATGATGTATCTCTCTAAAAATCTTCAGGAAACCGTCATTGAGTATCTCCACAGCATCTTCCTGGTTGTTGGTATATCGGTCGCAGACAGCCATAGCGTAGCCATAAAATGAATTATAGATCACTTTCTGGCTTTCCCTTTTATTCAGGGCGCAGGCTTCGACATGGTAAGTTAATTCCTCTGCTGACAGCAATTCTTGTATGATTTCACTATTATATCGTTTCACCATGCTAAACGGTTGCCTTACAGTACAATTTACAGTTTAATAAGATGCCTGAGGCCCCGGATTCATGCAGATTTATCCACCCCCCTGAAAGCCTGATTTTCAGAAGGATTAACCGTCGTTAAGGCTTTTTATAGCTCATGCCATTCGTGAGTTGTGTTATGGGATATCATATACCACCTGTTTTCCCTGAGGGCATATACCCGGATATACCTGAGATGGTAGCTGTCTGTTTTATCCTTGTTCACTTTTTTAATAAACATTTTTCCTTTTACAATAGCCAGAGTTGCATGCAGTTCCACTCTCACGGAATCATGCTGGCGGGTGGAATAATTAGCCCGGGCTACGGTTGTCATCCAGCCGGCTTTCCCTTCTATTTTACCGCTGCCATGACTGAAGACAAAATCTGCAGCATACAAGGAATCCAGCGCTGTAGTATTTCTGCCCACCACATAACTATCTATCGCCTGATTTAGCCAAACCAGGTAACTGCTGTCATTCATCCCTGCGCTTTGTGAATAGGCCCGGCTTAAGAAAATAACCGGAATAAACAAAAGGATAATTACTTTTTTCACCCTGTAAATGTACACCCGCATACAACAATGATCGAAAATAAAAGCTGGTCAATATCCGGGGCCTCATCTTTAGCAAGGAATTTGCAGCGTCTTATACCATCATTACCATCTAACTTATTTGATAACCCTGTAAATACAACCGGTATGAAAAAAAATATCCTCCTCCTTTTTTTAATAAACCTTTTCAGCTATTCACAGGCACAGCTAAAAACCACCGTGAAATGTCCTGAATTTACAGTGAATATTCTGTATGGAAAGGTCAATGAAGTATTGCCAACTTTTACAGTTGGGCAGATCAAAGAAAGGTTTCCCTGCTTTACCGCTGCTGAGGATGAAAGCCCGGCGGCCAAATGCGGCGGGGGTGTCTTTTACAAAGACAAGGACATTTACTTCTATACTTCGAGGGATTATATTGAAATAGGGCCTAAGTTCAAAGGAAAGCTCAGCCTGCCATTGATGGGCGCCAACCGTAACGCTCTTTTCAAATGGCTGGGCCACCCTAAAATAAAAGATGTAAGCTGGGATGCATTTACCACCTCTTATGGCATCCTTATTTTATACTATTCAAAGGCGAATAAAGTAAATAAGATCCAGTTCAGTACGCAGTCAACTGAAACGATCAAATTGTGTGAGTAGTCAGAGCCGATTGAATTTCCCGGTTATTGATCACAATATCCGCACTTCAGTACGACGATTCATCTGGCGTCCTTCTTCAGTTTCGTTATCCGCCACGGGTTCTGTTGCCCCATATCCTTTCGCAATGATCCTCGCAGGCTGAATACCCTTTTTAACAAGGTAATCCCTGATCGTTTCAGCTCTTTGCTGGGAAAGTTTCAGGTTAAGGGAGTCTTTTCCCCTGCTATCTGTATGACCGGCGATCTCCACCTTGATATCATCCTTATTTTTCAGGTAAGTAAACAGCTCTTCCAGAGCAGGAAATGACTCGGAACGTAAAGTGGACTTGCCTGAATCAAAATGAACGTTCTCTAATGTGTATGTCCGGGCTGCTTCATACTTAATATTCACTTTATACGGTTCAATAAAGAATTCATCCGGCTTTAGGGACGGGATATTGATACTGCCGTATTTGGTGGTGTCTGTAATACTTTTTACCGTGATGGTATAAGTCGCTCCTCCAGCCAGCTCGATGCTTAGCTTGCCTGCTGCATCCGAATGCCCGCTCGTTATCTCGTTTGTGATATTATTCCTGAAAAGTACCTGCTCACCTTTTGAAGGTTTGCCACTCATATTGGTGATGGATATATTCACCCTGGCCATCTTTGCCTTTGCGGGGTCAGCAGCAGGCTGGCCTTGCGCCATAACCGACATACAAACGGGAAACAATAACAGTGATAAAAAGGTCCGTAACATGAAGTGGGGAATTGAAATTTTTTAAAACGGAAATTACCGGAATTTATTGTCAGGCCAAAAACAGAATAGCCATAAGCTTGCGATGCTATGTAGTTTAAGTAAGTTTATTTACTTTGGATGCTGAAAATCCAATATACGACCCATGAAACCTGCATCCACCCTTAGGCATTCAGCCTTATTTTTTACCCTTGTCATTTTTTCATTGCCCGTTTTAGCACAAAAAAAATTTGTTGCGGGCCGGGTAAATGCCTCTTCAGGTCAGCGACTGAATTCACACTTTGTCAAGTACGCTTTGTTTTCCGTCAATACGGCCGGCATTGCCGAACACGCAAAAGAAAGAAAACGCAATAAAACAGAATTTGAACTGGAACTGCCCGGCTTAACTTCCTGGAAATTCTCAATTACAGAACATGATATTCTTAGTAAAGATTACAGGCTTGTTATCAATGGCCAGGAAGGTAAGATAATAATGCCCCGGCCGGCCTGTATGACCTATGCCGGTTTTCTGTCGGATGTAGCAAAAAGTAAAGTAAGACTGACCCTTGATAAGGACATTATATACGGCATTGTAAAAAGCGGCGAGACCGAATATTTCATTGAACCACTCAGGTATTTTGACAAGCAGGCGCCACTAGACGTATATGTCGTATATGATACTAAAGATGTAAAATCAGATCCGGGCCTTACCTGCGGTGTTAAAGAAACAGAACATAGAGGAAATTTCTTTCAGCGGGTGATGGCCGGTACCAATTGTGTACAGACCCGGTTAGCTATTGCTTCCGATGAATCCATGTTTCTGCGTTACGGTTCAGCTTTGGCAGTGCAAACACATAACATCGGCGTTATGAATAACGTAATATGGGATTATGTGAATGCGCAATTCAACGATAACATAGAGTTTACCATCGTTACACAAAACATTTCGACCTCTGCCGCTACAGATCAGTTATCTCCTGCTTATACCGGTACAAATTCCAATACAATACTGCCCAATTTCAGAACCTGGGGACAAGCAGGCAATTTCGGTGTCACCTATGATCTTGCCCAGTTCTGGACAACAAGAAATATAGATAACGATGGCGCGGGCGGTGGATCAGGCACTATAGGCCTGGCTTATGTAGGCGCAGTTTGTGGTACGTTCAGGTATCATATCCTGGAAGACTTTACCGGAAGCAATCCCACGGGATCAGGCTATCTGCTGAGGGTACTTACCTCGCATGAGATAGGCCATAACTTTAATTGCAGCCACGATGGCGCCGGTTCTGGTTTTATTATGGCCCCGAGTGTGGGAAATACCAGTACCTGGAGTGCTGCGAGTGTAAGTTCGGTTGATGCGTTTTCTCCCGGGCTTGGTTGTCTGAGCGCTTGCAGCGCAGCAGGTGTCCCTATCGTAAGTTTTATCGGCACTCCGGAGGCGATCTGCACAGGAGGCGCCATCCAGTTAATAGACCATAGTCTCCAGGGACCGACCACATGGAACTGGACAATGACCGGAGGTACCCCGGCATCATCCTCAGCGAGAAATCCTACCGTATCCTATGCCACCAGCGGTGTAAAAAACATTTCACTTGTTTCATCCAATGGCGGGGGGGCAGGGACACAGTTTTCCAAAAATATCCTGGTGAGCAATTCACCAGCCACTGCATGTTCCAATACCGGCACCAGCAGTGATGCAGGCATAAAATCATTCAGCCTGAACAATATTAATAAGATAACGGGTGGGGCATCCACTGATGGCAATAAATACATGGATTTCTCCTGTAGCGATGTGACCAGCCTGCTGGCCAATACAACGTACTCTGTATCTGCCAACGTAGGGACTACTACCCCTTCCAATGAGTTTAATCTTGTACAGCTATTTATAGATTATAATAATGACGGCGACTTTGCAGATGCCAATGAAGCAGTGTATTCTTCACCCTCCTGCTACATAGGTACCCATACATTTAATATTACCACAATTGCAAGCCCCCCCGTAACCAATCAATTTTTAAGACTTCGCATTATTGCAAAGGATTGTATCGGTGGTGTCAATTCCTGTTATAATGTCACCAATGGACAGGTAGAAGACTACTCCGTCTTTTTCGCCTCCGGCACCTTATTACCTGTGTCATTAATTGATTTCAGCGGTTATCATAACAATGGCACCAACATACTAAGCTGGCAAACATCAAGTGAAAAAGATAACAGTCATTTTGAGATCGAAAGAAGCCTGAACGGAACTGAGTTTGAAACGATCGGTATTAAAAACAGTTTAGCCAGCAGCAGTTCTTCGGTTCTTAACTATAACTTCACCGATCCGCTGGCAGGTGGATTTGCCGGTTACAACCGCTTGTATTACCGTTTAAAGATCGTGGATATATCGGGCAGGGCCGAATACAGCAAGACCATTGCTATTACTGCCAGAAGCAATAAAAATGAAATGCTCATAGGCCTGCAACCGAATCCTTTCACTACTTCGATCATTGCTACTATCCAGGTACAAGAAGCCGGCAGGGTCAATATGCAGTTAACGGATATGACAGGCCGGGTTATTTACCGGGACGAAAAGATGCTGCCAGCCGGGATACATACACTGGGGTATAACAATTTTGCAAACCTGGCAAAAGGAGTTTATATCATAAAGATCACCGGCGATAATGAAACGGCAAGCCGGTTGGTCGAAAAACAGTAATACCTATCTGCTTCCTGAAAGCCCGGTTGTATTGTAATGCAGCCGGGCTTTCATTTTTTTAACCCGTCACATTTCATCTTTCAATAAAAAACACTAATTTTTCTTTTAATAATCCCTTCGCAAAAACTTATTTATATGAATCCCGCTGCCAGGACAGTATTTTATTTCGGATTGTATCTCTATCTCGTAGGCCTTACATTGATCACAGTTCCCAATGTACTGATGAACATGCTGCAAATGCCCGAAACCAATGAGGTTTGGATCAGGGTGGTAGGTGTACTTGTAATATGCATCGCCTTTTACTACCATTTATCGGCCAGCGCTAATATCCTTTCCTTTTGTACATATACCATACCGGCCAGGATGTTTGTGTTCGTTGCCTTTACTGCTTTTGCCCTATTAAAGTATGTGTCCCCGGCAATCATCGGTTTTGGGGTAATCGATCTGCTGGGTGCCATCTGGACCTGGTCATCACTCCCCAAAAAAATGTAGTTCAACCAATTGTTCGACTCTAAGAATTTCGCTGATGTTTGTCATATTTTCAAAAATGATTGTCATGTTTTACGGTAAGTATCATCATTCGGTAATTTCCGGCAGAACGTAGCTTTGCATCATATGAAAGTCCCCGTTGTATATACCCCAGCAGAAGAAGCCCTGTCTATTGTCGAATCAGGGTGCAGGTTATTTGTACAGGGCAGCGCCCAGACACCGACCTGTTTATTAAAAGCATTGGCAAAACATGCCGGCCGCCTGAAAAATGTCGAGATCGTTTCCATCACCATGTATGGTGATGTACAGCTTGATAAGCCGGAATATGAAGGCATATTTCACTTCAATGCACTTTTTGTATCGGCCAGCCTCCGCAAAGCCGTCAATGAAGGAATAGCTGATTATGTTCCTGTTTTTCTCAGTGAAATACCAGAGTTGTTCAAACAGCGCATATTGCCGATAGATGTCGCCCTTGTGCAGGTGTCGCCACCTGATGATCACGGTTATTGTTCGCTTGGTGTATCTGTAGATATAGCCCGTTCCGCAGTGAATACGGCAAAACATATCGTTGCACAAGTGAACCCGAACGTACCCCGCACACATGGTGACGGGTTGATCCACAGCAGTCACTTCACCAGCATGGTATGGTGTGATGAACCTTTATACGAAGCCAACTTTAGTGAAAAAGTAGGTGAGACCGAGTTGAAGATCGGCGAACATGTGGCCAGCCTGATCGAAGACCGGAGTACCCTGCAAATGGGTATTGGCTCCATTCCTGATGCCGTGCTGCGGTTACTTGTTAATCATAAAGACCTTGGCGTGCATACGGAGATGCTGTCCGATGGCATCATTGATCTTGTCGAAAAAGATGTGATCAATAACCGGTATAAAAGGATCCATCCCCATAAAACGGTAACAGCGTTCGGACTTGGTTCCCGTCGCCTGTACGATTACGTAGATGATAACCCCGCTTTCAATTTTCTTGATATAGACTACGTCAATGATCCGCATATCATCCGCAGAAATAACAAAATGGTTTCTATCAACAGCGCTATTGAGATCGACATCACCGGGCAGGTGTGCGCCGACTCGATTGGCACTTATCAATACTCCGGGGTTGGAGGCCAGATGGATTTTATGCGTGGGGCGGCGTTAAGCGAAGGGGGAAAACCGATCATTGCATTGCCATCACGCACTGCAAAAGGTATATCAAGGATAGTACCTATCCTGAAACCCGGCGCCGGCGTGGTGACCACCAGGGCCCATATGCATTACGTAGTGACTGAATATGGCATAGCCTATTTATTTGGCAAGAACCTGAGGCAGAGGGCCAAAGCCCTCATTGATATTGCACATCCTGATGACAGGGAGTTTCTGGAAAAATCATGCTTTGAAAGGTTCAAACATTTTGGCAAAGATGTATTGATATAATAATCATCTAAAAACCGGCAAAACTACTTGCTTAGCTAAATATCCGTTGAAAAGGTTTCGTCCCTTATCAACGGATATTGTTTTTCATCAAGCACTCCCTCCCTTTTGTCAAAGCTATTTTTCCCGGGCTGTTCCTTAGGCTTTTTTTGTACCGACAATCATTTCCTGATCATTTAAACTAAAATAGCAAAGTATGAAAAAGGTCATCCTTACAACAAGATCCGCGGCATTGCTGGCGCTGATAGCTGCCATTGCCCTCTTCTCTTCCTTCTCTGCCAACAGAGGCGGCGAAGGATTTGAGATATACCTGAACAGTAAATTAGTGCTGCAGCAATTCGGCAGTAATATGAACACAATAAAAAGTATTCAGCTTGATCAGCGATCTGCCAATGACCAGTTGGTGGTGAAATACTATCATTGCGGTCATGCTGGTAAGAACAGGAGCATTGCCATCAAAGATGCCCGGAACAAGATCCTGAAAGAATGGAAGTTCACCAATACATCCGCGGCCAGTCTTTCGATATCGGATGCTGCTATGTCATGCAAAGTGAAAGATATCCTTACTATACAAAAAACCAACCCCGGTCAGCTCAGCTTATATTATTCCAGTGATGAAATACCAAAAGGGAGGCTGCTGGCAAATATCATTTCAGGCGACCTGGCAAAGGCTAAATAATCCATCTGTTACAATTATTACCGGTTGCCAGCCACTGGTAGCCGGTATTTATATCCGGTAAAGAATTATAGTGACAACTTTTTAATTATTGCCTGCGCTATTTCTTCTGGGGTCTGGCTGATATCTATGATGATCGCATTCGCCGGCGCTTCGAGGGTTTCAAATTGCGATTGCAAAAGGCTGACAGGCATATAATGGTCCCTCCTTTCTTTCATCCGGTCGCTGATCAGGTGGTAATCTCCCTGCAGGAATATCCAATGCGCATCCTTATCTATTCCCTCTGACAAAAGGTCCCTGTATCGCTCCTTTAAAGCAGAACAAGCTATAATAGCCCCCTTTTTGAGTATCTCTCCTTTTGCCAGTTGGTTAAGACAAAGCAGCCAGTCTTTACGGTCTTCATCATTCAAAGCATGTCCAGCTTTCATTTTCTCTTTATTGGCCTGTGAATGAAAATCGTCGCCGTCAAAAAAGGGGATACCCGTTGCTGCTGACAACTTTTTCCCGACGGTCGATTTACCTGACCCCGAAACACCCATGATATAAATAACAGGAGCTGACATGAACGATAAAAATTATTTTAACAACCTGCTGAATTTTTGCAATTCTGTTAGTTCTGCGGCCGTTAGTACTTCATTATTGTCATATTTGGATCTAAGGAATAACACTCGTTTATGATCCGGGTATTTTGCCAGTATATCCGTCAATATCTTCCCTGTTGATTTATCCTTTTCATACAATGTGATAGTACCCGGTAATTCTGATCTGTAACGGGTTGGTTTTTTCATAATGATCGCTTCTAATGTCGCAAGTTTATGTACCGGTATGGATTGTATTTTTGATGCTTTACCATGCAGTCCCTGCATTTGTTTCTTACTAAGTCCTCCCCTTTCCCGGTATTGCTGCAACAAACTTTGGATAAATGATGAATCTGGCCGTGCCTCTAAAACAGCTTTCAAAATATCCATAACGACGTCCACATCGGGCCTGATCCTGTTCATGATACGTATTGTATCATGAAAATAAGAAAAGAAAAATTGTCAACCAGATACAAAAGGCTACAAATTCATCCGGCCATTCTTTTTAAGAAACGTTTGCGGTGAATTACTTTACCGGCCATCCCGCCGATTCATTGTTCTAAATATATACCTTCGGCAATGATTGCTTTCTTACGTCCACTTCAATCACGCTATATGAAAATACCGCTAGCCTTGTTACCGGCCGTCTTTTTACTGGCTGCATGTAATAATAACCCAGCCGGAAACAAAGAAATGAATGACTCAAAATATGCGGGCATTCCTGATCGAAAATGGTGGAAAGAAGCTGTGGTGTACCAGGTATATCCCAGGAGCTTCAAAGACACAGACGGTAATGGGATCGGCGACCTGAAAGGGATCATTTCCAAGCTGGATTATATCAAAAGTCTTGGCATTGATATCATCTGGCTGAACCCGATCTACGGCTCCCCGAATGCAGACAACGGCTATGACATCAGTGATTACCGGTCGATCATGAAAGAATTCGGGACCATGGATGATTTTGATGCCATGCTAAAGGGCATGCATGAAAGAGGATTGAAACTCGTCATGGACCTGGTGGTCAATCATTGCAGTGATGAACATGAATGGTTCAAACAATCCCGTAGCAGCCGTTCCAATCCTTACCGCAATTATTTTCATTGGTGGCCGTCAGAAAAGGGGAAACCGCCGTTCCGGCCTGGTTCATTTGAAGTAGATGGCAGCGGCTGGAGATATGATTCACTGACAAATGCCTATTACCTCCATTATTTCAGCTATAAACAACCCGATCTAAACTGGGAAAACCCTGCAGTTCGCAAAGAGATATTTGACATGATGAAGATGTGGTTCGACAAAGGCGTGGATGGTTTTCGCATGGATGTGATTCCATTCATATCAAAAGACACTACTTTCCCTGTCATCACGCAAAAGGATATAAACGAAAAATATAACGGTGACTGGAGTCAGTACCTCGCCAGCGGCCCTTACCTGCATGATCACCTGCAGGAGATGAACAAGGAAGTATTAAGCAAGTATGATGTGATGACACTGGCTGAAGGTGCAGGCACCACGAAAGCAACGATGATGAATTTTGTCGATCCTGACAGGCATGAATTGAATATGGCCTACCATTTTGACGGTGTAAGTCTTGGTTACCTGCCCAACGAATTCAAGCAAATGGACCCGAACGGATATAAACTGACAGAATTTAAGAAGATCTACTCTGACTGGGATAGCGTATTCGCCGGGAAGGGATGGGGAACCATCTATCTCGGCAATCATGATCAGCCACGAATGCTAACCCGGTGGGGTAATGATGCTCCGGAATACCGGGAAGCATCTTCAAAACTGCTTACCACCTTCCTGCTAAGTATGAGAGGAACTCCCTACTATTACTTTGGTGATGAAATTGGCATGAACAATATCAGGTTCGGGAAAATAGAAGATTACAGGGATATCGAAAGTATAAACATGTATAAGCAGATCGAAAAACAAGGCGGTGACCTTCAGCATTTCCTGAACGGACAAAAGATATCTGCCAGGGATAATGGACGGACGCCCTTTCAATGGGATGCTTCCGCTAATGCCGGTTTTACCACAGGCACACCCTGGCTGAAAGTGAACCAGAACTATACAACGGTAAATGTAGCCGCGCAGGAAAAAGACCCGAACAGTATTCTTAATTATTTCCGCAAAATGCTAAAACTCAGAAAGGAAGACCCTGTACTGATCTACGGCAAATACACATTACTGGATAAGAACAATCCTGATATATACGCTTATACAAGAGAGTTGAACGGGAAGAAAATGCTGGTGCTGCTGAATTTCAGCAAAGAAAAAATTGATTTTGCGTTGAATGGCCTGAAAATTTCCGGTAAAGCTCTGATCAATAATTATACAACAGAAGAAGTAAATAACGACGCAGTAAATCTTCAGCCCTACCAGTCGTTGATCTATGAAACAGAATAACCTTCCTGAACTTTAACACGAAAAAAACAATATGCGCATCACACTTTTATCGGCATTCAGCATTATCATCGTTTTAGTTTTTGCCTGCAAAAGCCGCACAAAAGAAAATAAAGATACCGGCAGTGCAAAGTTTGACAACATCCCCGGCCGCAAATGGTGGAAAGAAGCTATTGTTTACCAGCTCTACCCAAGAAGTTTTAAAGATAGCGACGGTGACGGTATCGGTGATCTGCAAGGAATTATTTCTAAACTCGATTATTTGAAAAGTTTAGGTATTGATGCGGTCTGGCTGAACCCTATTTACAGTTCCCCGAATGATGATAATGGATATGATGTAAGCGACTACCAGAATATCATGAAGGATTTTGGCACCATGGAAGATTTTGACGCCCTGCTGAAAGGGCTGCATGAACGCAATATCAAATTAGTGATGGACCTGGTAGTGAACCATAGCAGCGATGAGCATGAATGGTTCAAACAAAGCCGTAGTTCCAGAACCAGTCCTTACCGGAATTATTATCATTGGTGGAATGCCGAAAGAGGGAAACCCGCTCCACGCTATAGTCTGTTTGATGTTAACCACGATGCATGGATGTATGATTCCACGACCAACGCTTATTACCTGCACTATTTTTCCCGCAAACAGCCCGATCTGAACTGGGAAAACCCGCAACTGAGAAAAGAAGTGTATGACATCATGAAGTTCTGGGCCGATAAAGGTATTGATGGTTTCAGGCTGGATGCATTTCAATTTGTATCAAAGGATACCACTTTCCCAGCATTTCCGAAGAACTATGAAAAGAATTTCATCCTGTATTATGCCATGGGCAAAAACCTGCATAGTTACCTGAAAGAAATGAACCAGGAGGTCTTTAGTAAGTATGATATGATGAGTGTAGCGGAAGGTGCCGGCAATTCATTTGAAGATGCGCATAACCTGGTTGACGCAGACAGGAAAGAACTGGATATGGCGTATGCGTTTGAAGGTGTTGACTTAGGGAATCCGAAAGGATATGATCTTCTTCAGTTCAAAGAAGTGTACAGCCGGTGGGATAGTGCTTTTGCAGAAAAAGGCTGGCTATCTATGTTCCTGGCCAACCATGACCAGGCAAGAATGGTCAGCAGGTTTGGGAATGATGATCCGGCTTTCAGGGATGCATCCGCCAAAATGCTGAATACATTTATTCTGACTATGCGGGGCACCCC
Organism: Chitinophagaceae bacterium; assembly: GCA_016787135.1. Taxonomy (GTDB): domain Bacteria; phylum Bacteroidota; class Bacteroidia; order Chitinophagales; family Chitinophagaceae; genus VBAT01. The sequence continues at coordinate 32,364 of JAEUVK010000209.1, forward strand.
TTATTGTTATAATGGTGATGAGCTGGCTATGACCAATATCGGTTTTGATAAGATAGAAGATTACAGGGATGTGCCAACCCTTAACGAATACCAGTACCAGAAAAAGACCGGGGGAAACATGCAGGATTTCATGGAGAAGATAAAGAATAATTGCCGGGATAATGGCCGCACTCCTTTTCAATGGGACGCAACTGCCAATGCAGGTTTTAGTGCTGGTACTCCCTGGATCAAAATAAATCCCAATTATACATCACTGAATGCCGCCGCTCAGGAAAAAGATACCAACAGTGTATTGAATTATTTTCGAAGTATCGTACAACTGAGAAAAGAAAACCCGGTGCTGATCCACGGGAAATACACCCTGCTTGATAAGGATAACCCGAAAGTGTATGCTTATACAAGAGAACTGAACGGGGAGAAATGGATAGTGCTGCTGAATTTTTCCAAAGACGTTGTTGTGTTTAATTTCAATAAATATATAAGCACGGATAAGTCGCTTATCTTAAGTAATTATTCAAATGCCCCGAAAACAGCAGGGGCCTCTGTTTCACTGCAACCTTACCAGGCAGTGATCTATGACCTGAAACAATGAGTCCGCAGTAACTGTTTCTTTTATATTCATGGAAGTATCCCCGTCATTTGACAAACATCATCCTGTTTGTCGGTTTATTTTGTTTTCTCCCGGATAGTTGTATATTTAATCTACCCTCCGTAGCCATCACCAATAAAATTTCCTTTATGAGTTCAACTTTTCCGGGCCCTTCCGGCTATATGCCGGAGCCTCCGGTTACTGGTATGCCTGCAGGTGACGAAGTACCTTCCTCACGGATATTCTCGCTGGATGTATTGCGTGGTATTGCCCTGCTCGGTATCCTTATAGTAAGCATCTGGGAGTTTGGCGGCTTTTCCAACAATCAGCAAACTTTTTACAGAACAGGTACGCACGGCGGCAATTACAACCTGTTATCATTTGTCACTATTTTTTTTGAAGGTAAAATGCGGGCACTCTTTTCCATTGTTTTCGGGGCCTGTATCATCCTGTACATTTCAAAGAAGGATCACCCGCTGAACGCTTCCGTACCCGACCTGTATATACGGCGAATGCTCTGGCTGATGATCTTTGGCATTTTCAATGCCATTGTTTTGTTATGGCCCGGCGATATTCTTTTTCATTACGCTGTTCTCGGAATATTACTCTTCCCTTTTTGGCGAATGAGACCGAACAGTTTATTTATCGCGGCCTTCGTCACTACGCTGATCTATTGCGGCAAAACTTACTGGAACTATGCTGATGACCGGAAAGTTTATAAAAAATATACTACCGTTACTGCTATCGAGAAAAAATTCGCTGCTGCTGACACACCCACAAAAAAGAGGATAGATTCATTGATCAGAATAAAACGGAATGACCCGTTGTCGAATTTCCTGGCCGATGATACACTGCTGAAGAGACATAAGAATGATACACTGACCAAACAACAGGCAAAAGATAAGCAAGCATGGGAAGGGTTGGTAAAAGGATTAAAATATGATTCAACCGGAGATGACGGCCCAAGAAAAGCCATGCGGTCCAACAACTATGCAAAAGTGTGGAACCACCTGCTGGGAAGAAGCCAGAACAATGAATCGTACTGGCTGTACAGGACGGGTATCTGGGATATTGGCTCCATGATGCTCCTTGGCATGGCATTGCTTGGTTTTGGCTTTTTCAGCCAGCGTTTCCCGGTAAAAAAGCTTTTGTTGATAGTAATATCCTGTGTTATTGCCGGGCTGGCACTTGCCTGCTTCAGAAATTACCAGGAAAATATCAAGCTTGGGGATTATGCAAAGTATATCGATAAAATGGTCGTCCCCTTTGACCAATTCTTCCCCATTGAACGGTTCATGCTGGCCATCGGGTACGCCGGATTGATCATACTGCTGCTCAATACAGGCCTGATGAAATGGCTCTGGCGTGTATTGGCAACAATCGGCCGTATGGCATTTACCAATTATTTCATGCAGACCATTCTTTGTACGGTGTTCTTTTATGGGTATGGCATGGGTTATTTCGGAAGATTGTCGCAGTTGCAGCTCTATGGTGTAGTGCTGGAAGTATGGCTGGTCCAAATCGTATTCTCTGTTATATGGTCAAGGTTTTTTGTAATGGGTCCTGTAGAATGGCTGTGGAGGTCGCTGGTGTATCGGGAAAAACAACCATTCCGAAAAAAAGAAGCAGTAACGCCGTTAGCCGGCACGCCTGCTAACACAAACTGATCAGTTCACTTTATTAAATTATTTTATGAGCGATTACAGTGCTTCTCTTAACCCTCATGCTGCTGATAAAGCAACACATCATGCACACAGCGTAAAACCTGTTTCATCTGCAGAAAGGATCAAGACCGTGGATGTTGTGAGAGGTTTTGCCCTGCTGGGAATTCTATTAATGAATATTCCGGGATTTGGCATTGACTGGAGTGAAATGCATAAAATAGCCACCGGTCCGCATGCCGGCAAAGATTATTATACACTGGCCGCCATCTTCACATTTTTTGACGGAACCATGAGAGGTTTGTTCTCGATGCTGTTCGGTGCAGGTATGGTCCTTTTCATGATGAATAAAAAAGCATTACCGGGCGAAGCACCAGTGGCAGAATATTATTATCGCCGGTTGCTCTGGTTAGTCCTCTTCGGTTTATTCAATGCTTTTATCCTGCTGTGGCCGGGCGATATTCTGTTTTTTTATGGCCTTTGCGGGATGATCTTGTTCGCCTTCAGAAAAGTAAAACCTTCCTGGCTGATCATTATTGGTTTTGTTTGTATTGGTATTGGCATGCTGAAAACACAGAACTGGTACAACGATTTGCGGGACACAAGAAAAAATTATGTAGAAGCGGTCGCTGCAGAAAAAGCGGGTAAAGAACTTACAGAAAAACAGCAGGAGGCTAAAAATGCCTGGCCGGAAATAGAAAAAGGTCAGAAACCTGACACAGCCAATGTTAACCGGCGTCTCAGTAAAATGCATTCTGATTATGGTACCGTGTTTGCGCATTTTATTCCTGATAACGTCAATGGCGAAGTAAACTATATGTACCATGGTGTATGGGATATGCTCTGTATGATGTTTATTGGTATGGGGTTATTGGGTATCGGTTTTTTCTCCAATAAACTTTCGACTTCTACTTACGTGATGACACTGCTCATCGGCTATGCCATCGGCATCCCTTTCGGATGGTCCTATTTCAATGGATTCTTAGAATGGAATACCAGCATCGGGGGTTATGTTGATTCATTCAGGGTACCGCATTGGCAGATCTATGATTTCCGGAGGTTCTTTCTTTGTCTTGGACATGCCAGCATACTGATGCTGGTATTTCGCAGCCGCATTGTACCCTGGCTGATGAAGGCTTTGGCTAATGTAGGACAGATGGCGTTTACTAATTACCTGGTACAAAGTATCATCTGTACCTGGTTCTTCTACGGATATGGCTTTGACAATTATAACAGGCTCCGGTTCCACCAGCTGTATTATGTCGTATTCTCAGTATGGGTACTCCAGCTGATCTACTCTTCAATATGGCTAAGATATTTCCGCTTCGGGCCTTTTGAATGGCTCTGGCGGTCGCTGACCTATTGGGAAAAGCAGCCGATGAAAATAAAAAAGCCCTGAGTGGCATGACAGTCCCGGGAAAATGCAATAAAAAACCGCAGCATAGTCTAACATGCTGCGGCTGACTAACCCTCAATCTAATTCTCCGTTCACAAAAGGTTAAGAAATATGATCAGTTCTTAGGAAAATCAGGGTTGGCTTTTACTTCATTGATCTGCTGCATGTGCCGGTTGCTATGCGCCGAAATGAATAAAATGAACTGGTAAGCATCCAGGGACGTAAAAGGCATGGTGATCACATGATTTCTCAGGTCGGCATCAGTGCTTTTAATATACCCGATCAGTTTATCCCTATTTTGTTTAAATGATTCCAGCGCTTCCGATGCAGACTTAAAAGGGGTATTCTCCGGCTTCATGGCATCAAATGTTTTCACTTTATTACTCCTGTCCTCCATTTTTTTTATCACATCTTCATCGGTCCACTTTATTTCACTTCTTTTCTCCGGGTTGGCTGCCTGTTTTAAGCTGGCATCTGCCATACCCCAAAGCGCCTGTTCGGTAATGGCAATATGTTTCAGGCATTCCTCTACACTCCATACATCTGCAGCAGGCTTGAATTTTAACTGCGCTTCACTCAAACCCTTTACCGCATCCCCGACCTCTTTTTTGGTCTGCTTTAAAAACTTAGCAGCGTCTTTCTTTTCCTTTTTAGTGACACCATCAACTGGTGTTTCAAAAGAAATCAAAGTAATGGCGACAATAAAAAATAGCAGCTTTTTCATAACAAGTCTTTTTTAGTTAGAAAATAAAACTATACATTATTTAGGTGCAGAAGCAGGCATCAATGGCATTCCGTGCTGGTATAACAGATCCACTTTACCTGCTTTATTGAAACGCCATGTTTCCTGAAGACTGACCGAATCCTTTTTCCCCTGCTTATCTATACTTACCTCCGTTCCCCATACACAAACCCAGTTCTCATTCTTGTCTGTACTTTTTACCGGGAAAATGGCGTGCATGGTGCTTTTTACCGACGAAAACATATTACGATAGGCCTGTGCACCTGCATTCACACTATCCCTCGGCCCTTCAGACTTGCTTCCATCCCTTGTATAGATATAGATCGTGTCTGCAAACAAGCTGCTGTCTTTGCTAAGATCGCCATCATCCCATGATTTCCACAATTTCATGATAGTCTCTACATGTTTGGGGTCTCCCATTTCGAATTTCGATGAATAAGTAGCTGTGTAAGGAAGGTTGGCCGCAGGCTCCGTTTTAGATGCAGATTTCGTATCCGCCTCTTTCTTATCTTCCGCATGACAGGAAAACAAAATTACAGCCAGTGCTGTGATCAGGATCTTTTGCATAAATGTTGAGTTTGGTGTTTGTTTTAATTAGAAGGTGCGGCTTAATTCGGGCTTCATCTGGTGCGGACCAAAACCGGAAAGGGCAGTAAACCTACTTATAATTGGGGAAAAAGCAAATTATTCGTGTAATAAGAGAAATCTATCGTCCGGGCTGAATAAACGCCGGCGGTAAGGACAAAAAACTCTATTTTCAATACAAATATTCAATATGCCCTGGAGCTACCTGGTATATGGATCACTGGGACTGATTGTCATTACTCTCCTGCTTTTTCTGATCAGCCGGAAAAAGGACAGGTGACCATTTTCAGTAAATAGCTTCTGCCTGGTTGTTTTCCTGCCATTTTATTACCTGCCTGACGACGGCATATAAAATATACCCCGCCATTCCCCCCGTCGTATTCAGAATAAGATCATCCACATCAAATATACCCATCCCGGCAAGTAATTGTATCGCTTCAAATGAGAGGCTGATAAAAAATATGGTGGTCATGGTACGAAGGAAATTTCTCCAGAAAGGTAATAACAACGGCAGCAAAATGCCAAGTGGAATAAATCCGATAATATTGCCGCCAATGTTCTTATAACTATAGTCAGAAGAAACCCTTTTTGAAGAGAACAAACGAATGGTGGAGAAAGGCTTAAGATTCGCCTGCTTCCACCCTTTCTTAACGGTATAGTTTTTATACTCCCGGCTATAGTAATTCTTATAATAAGCAGGGGGTTTCTTGAAGAGAATAAATTTTGAAAGTATGACCATGCAAAACAGCAATGCCAGCCATAGTAACACTTTCATCGTTCGTTCCTTCTTATTATTTATACCTGTAGCCATCGGCAAAACCGGTTTTTCTATAAACGTCACCACAATTAAAATGTTATGAAAGGCTGTCCTTTACTGTGCATCCGATACTAACGGTATGACCCTGGCCCTGATCTCTTTTATAGGCTTAGGGATATTGCAAAGAAGCACATAGAACACCTTTTGCTCCGGGAACCAGCAGTAATCGCTGATAAAACCTCCCTGGGAGCCTGTATGCCCCGTCAGTGCCCCATTCGTTTCTTTGGTAAGAAACCAGCTTAGCCCAAGACGGGATGGAATAGAATCCTTCCATCCGGGGAACGGGTATATACTTCTTGATTTAGTGACCCAGTCTTTATTTAAGAAAGTAAACTGTTGAATGGCCTGTTCATATTTCCAGAGTTCTTCCACATTGCTCCATACACCACCATTACCTGCAGCAGCAAAAGTTGGCTCTTCTCCATAATCCAGTTCATCATACCCCCCTTCTTTTCTTGCTGTATACGCATGAGCTACCCCGCTTTCCGGGTGAGGGCCATCCGTGATAGTGGACGTATTCATTCCGGATGGTTTAAAAATCATTTCATCAATATAAGCCTGCCATTTTCTGCCTGTTACTTTTTCTATGACCAAAGCAAGCCCGTTAAAAGCCGGGTTCGAATATTTATACTTTGTTCCGGGTTCAAACTCCAGCATATCTGTTTTCTTCAGGGGTGCGAAATTTTCCTCATCTTTTGCTGTCAGGTAAAATTCATGTTCCTCTTGTACTTTTCTGCTATCAGGAATACCCGAAGTATGCGTGAGCAAATGATATAATCTTACTTTCCGGGCTATTTCTTTATTCTTAAAATCAGGGAAATACTCATACAGGTCATCTTCTAATGAGAGTTTGTGCTGAGAAGCCAGTTTCAAAATACCATAAGCAACAAATGTTTTGCTGATAGAGCCCGTATTAAAAAGCGTCTTTGTGGTTATTGGTTCTTTTGTCACCATATCAGCCAGTCCAAAAGCACCCTGATAAACCACCTTCCCTTCCTTAGCGATCAACACTGCGCCACCTGGTTCGTTGGCCCTGAAATAACTTTGAAAAACAGAATCCAGCTGAATAACAGTTCTTCCGGCGGGTTGAGCAAGCGCCATAGCAGGTATTATTAATAAGAATAAGTAACAGAATCCTCTCACAGAAAATAAAGTTAATACACTTTGTTATAGCTCACGTATCAAAAACATACCGTATCAAAGCCATTATCAGTCCCGGGGGTGATACTCCTCATACCTCGTTCAGGCAGTACTGTGTAAGTTGCAGCATCATTGTTTGCTATGGATACTATACTTCCGGATATTGAGATATCCCAGTCTGCCCCTATCCGCCACATTAAAGAGATCGCCGCTTCTGCGGGTATTAACAATAATGACCTCGAATACTACGGAAAATACAAAGCCAAGCTGCCATTAAAACTGATCGATGAAAAAAAGATCAGACAGCACCACCTTGTACTGGTAACAGCTATCACTCCTACTCCTGCAGGGGAAGGGAAAACAACCATATCTGTTGGCTTAACAGACGGACTTAATCGCATCGGCAAAAAAGCAATGGCTGTTTTAAGAGAACCTTCATTAGGCCCTGTATTCGGCATGAAAGGCGGCGCTACCGGGGGTGGTTATTCGCAGGTCATTCCCATGGAGGACATCAATCTTCATTTTACCGGAGATTTTGCAGCGATTGAAAAAGCCAATAACCTGCTGGCGGCATTGATAGATCATAACCTGCAGAACAAAAAAAGAAGTTTACAGATAGACCCAAGAACCATTGTATGGAAAAGAGTCATGGACATGAACGACAGATCGCTTCGTCATATTATTATCGGGCTGGGGGGCACCGCCAATGGTATTACCCGTGAAGACGGCTTTAATATCACACCCGCTTCCGAGATCATGGCGATACTTTGCATGTGTAGCGGTATGGATGACCTTAAATTCCGCCTGGGAAATATTTATATCGGCAGTACTATAAATGGTGAACCTGTTTTTGCCCGGGACCTGAATGCGGTTGGCGCTATGGCAATACTATTAAAGGATGCGATAAAACCTAACCTTGTGCAAACATTGGAAGGGAATCCAGCTTTACTCCATGGCGGCCCTTTTGCCAGTATTGCACAAGGCACCAATTCGATTTTAGCCACTAAAATGGGATTGTCGCTGAGCGATTACGTAGTTACAGAAGCAGGTTTTGCGGCCGATCTTGGCGCTGAAAAATTCTTCAATATAAAATGCGTGACCGCCGGGTTGAAGCCTGAAGCTGTGGTGATGGTTGCTACGATCCGCGCCTTACGGCATCATGGTGGCGCTAAAAAGGAGGAAATAGGAATCCCATCACCCGAAAGAGTAACAAAAGGGCTAGCCAATCTCGGTAAACATCTCGAAAATATGCAGCTCTTCGGGATGAAACCTGTAGTGGCCATCAACCATTTTCCGGGTGATACTACGGAAGAGGTCGAACTGGTAAAAGAGTATTGCCGGCACTATGAAACAGAAGGGGTCATGTGCACAGGATTCAGTGAAGGCGGTAAAGGAATGATGGCACTTGCACAGGCTGTGAACAGAATAGTTGAAAGAAATAACAGCCAGTTCAGGCCATTATATAACCATAATATCTCAATAGAAGAAAAGATCCATATCATCGCCACACAACTATACGGTGCCGCTTCTGTTGAATATTCAGTGAAAGCAAAAACGCAATTAAAGCATATCAAAGAGCTCGGATTTGAACACATGCCTGTATGTATGGCTAAAACTCCGAAAAGCCTGTCTGACGATGAAAAAAAGACAGGCAAGCCGCAGGATTTTATCGTAACGGTTCGTGAATTTGAATTTGCATCAGGTGCAGGGTTTGTTATCCCGATATTGGGCGAAATGATGCGGATGCCGGGGCTTCCATCTATTCCTTCTGCTGAATCCATAGATATTGATGCAGATGGAAAAATAACAGGGCTTAGCTGAACAAAACTCTAAGACAGCTTCACGATAAACCGGGAATGCTTTTAAAGCACTTCAGGATCAATAAAATCGTATTAATACGACCTGATTCATAGTGATTTTAATAAAAAACTCACCGTAAAAATTGCATGGGCAGATTCTGCATACTATTTTGTGGCCTGTAAGATTCTGCCCGTGAAAATGGTAAAGACCTTGATACAAAGTATTTTTCAATACTTCTGCTACTGCAGCCTGACCAGGCCCAGTTTATCACCTTCACCTTTATTCCCAAGCAGGACGATGGTACAGACCACTACTCGTTGAAGACGGAACTAAAAATCCGCTGTTCATCCGTTATCCTGAAGAATAAAACCGCTGTGAAGGCTACCCCTTCCGTTATCTGAATCCTCCTGAACAACCCGCCCGGTAAAATTTATTTGATCAAAAATGATTTGTCGCCAAGCGGTGATGTCAGCATGTTCGTAAAAGGAAAAATATCATTACTGATTTGCTGTGTATGCTTGTACAATGCATTTGTACATAGCCAGGAAGTCTATATCAATACACAGTTCGCCATATATAAGTTATCCGGCGGCATGGCTGATAATAACCGTGTGCAGATAGATAACGGTTGCGGTGTTGACAGCAATATTCTCAGTTTGGCCGTTTATAAAGACACCATCTATTATAGTACATGGCTGGGTGAATTAAAAAGATTTAAAGCCGGAGTACCGGGAAGCTGTGAGGTACTGGTTGAAAGTGATTTTGCTTTTAACTCCATGACCATAGATAAAAACGGTATTATCTATACAGGTACCGAAGTACTGATCCGCTATAACCCGCATACCCGTGAACTGACCCATCTTGGAAGAATGCCCTTCTTTAGTTCCGGGGATATGCTGTTCTTTAATGATAAATTACTGATGGCCGGCTGGGATCCTGCTAACTGGACAACAGGCATATTTGAAATAAAACCAGACAATCTTGCGGAGAGTAAACTTTACATGACCGCTCCGCCATTTTTTGCTATGATGGCCTTACCAGTTCCTTGCGGTAACAGTCGTTATTTTGGTCTGTTACCTGATGCCGATATCACAAAAATGACTGAAATTGACCTTGCGAACAAAACTGTGATAGGAGATATGGGCTCCTTACCGGATAGATTTCTGGACGCTGCAAGCGTCACGGAAAACGGTATTGATACCAAAATAACCATAACAGGTGTTATTAGAACAAATACCGGAAACTGCGCAGGTGATAATGGCAGTATTCTCATATCAGCGTATTCGCCCAATGGATCTGTCAACTATACATTATTGAATACAGGAGTAAACCAAAAAGGCGGGAAGTTCACTGATCTTCGGGGAGGCACTTATCAGTTTCGGGTCACGGATGCTACCGGATGCACCAGGGACACCAGCATCGCCATCGCGGAGAATATACCCGTGAATGGGTGTGATGACATATATATTCCCAATGCCTTTTCTCCAAACAATGATGGCATCAATGATCGTTTCAAAGTATCCTTTTCTTCTGTGTTCAGGGATATCAGCCTGCAGGTATTCGGCCGCTGGGGAAATATGGTATTCGCCGGAAAAGGAAACACACTTTACTGGGATGGAACACTAAAAGGAACACAACTGCCAACAGGAGTATATATCTATACGCTCTCTTATACTGGTCCTTCAGGAGAAAAGAAGAACAGGAAAGGAACCATTACCCTGATCCGCTAATCGCTGCCTTCTTATTGAATTTTTCTGTATAGCTTTTTATTATTACCCATCAGGAGTAATGACCGGACTATTCCTTTCTCCCTGGGAAAACGTACATCCAGCGGGAGATCAGGCTCCACAAAAAATAAATCATTACCGGCTGCCTTTAACGTAATAATGGCATTATCAGCTTTGGCCACCAGGTTATGTTCATCCACTGTGATCACTACTGTATCTTTTTCACCACTTGTATATTTGCCGGTGTATTGTTTGAAAATATCGGGACTTATCGGTACTTCTTTATACCGGAATTTTGTTTTCGAAAGCATCCACAGGTATAAACTATCGTTGCTGTAAGTAGCGTCCCAGCTATTGTGATTGGCATCGGGGTATAGTGTGTACCGGATTGAAGGGTTGTACCTCTTTACAGCATTGACCATATTATCACTCAATACTGGGAGCACCACGTCGTCCTTTGCTCCATGAAAATTCCAGACCGCTATATTCCTGAGTTTCCATGCTTCCGTTGTGTCTCCGCCTCCGCATACAGGAGCAATAGCCGCAAATTCTTCAGGATGCCTCATAGCAAATTCCCAGGTTCCGAATCCGCCCATGCTCAACCCGGTCAGGTAGATCCTTTTTTCATCCACCCGTTGTGTTTGTTTGATATGCTGCAGTAACCGATATAAATTTTCCGCTTCCCATCCTTCACGGGGTTTTGCCTGTGGCGACACTACTATAAAAGGAAAACTTTTTCCTTTTTCCACCAATTCCGGCGGGCCATGCAATTTCACTTTTTCAAGGTCATTACCGCTTTCACCACTACCGTGTAAAAAGATAAGTAAAGGCCATTTTTTTACAGTATCGCTATTGTATCCATCGGGGAGGTATAGGAGGTAGTGTGTTTCCTGTACAAATTTTTGCGGAACCTGCTGAGCATGCAAAGTCACTTTGCCTGCACCCATCCATAACAGGAACGCCAATAGCCAGATTACTTTCATAGAAGAAATTGTCCGGAAAGGTAATCATTAGTTAGACTTACCCCGTCATCAAAGACAGGTTAAAATCTTACTTCTTTGTCAATATCATGGTCGGTATGGCAACCGTTGCATCTTTTTACCAATATACCATAATGATGTAACGCTGCAACTGTGTCGCCTTCCCGGATCGCTTTGCCAATACCTTTTAACGGCCCTTTCAGTCTTTTTTTGTAGAAATAGGAAAACGGTTCACTGAGTTTCCTGTGCTCCCTGAAGGTATTTGAGATGATCTGCAATACACTATCGGTGCCTTCCAGCAGCCATACCGCATCATTCAGTCTTCCTGATTTTATCATATCCCCAAGATTCTCCTGGTATATCTTCAGATCGATCATTGTTTCATCCAGGTCCTTGATAGTAGTATGGCTATACCCTTGCGTGCAACCGGTAACAAAGCATGAAGTGATCAACAACAGCAATATTCTTTTGCTTCCGGTCATGTACCTGCTAAGGATTTACTCTAAGTTAGTATCTTTTTTATACTGACTTTCGTCAGGTATGGGAGAAAGCACTGCCTCATTCCTGCTTCCTGTCTTTATGCCTGACTGATTTTCACTCAGCACAAAACCGTAAACTTACCTTCAAAAAAGAGTACTTGTTGGTATTGTCTTGCATATAAAAATGGATTTTTTTTGTACCATAGAATATTGCACTCTATGGAACTGATGATGTACATAGGCAACGACCTGATCGAATCCGTACCGCTTGACGATGCAAGGATATCAAAGCCGGGGTACGTAGGCAGTATCAAAAGATGCCTGAAAATAAAATACAGCGAGTTGATACAGCAACATGAAGAACGTCCTGAATTCCTGGTGATCGACCCGAATCCAAAGGCACTCAGCAAGCAGGTAAATTAGATCACTTCGACACTTCGTTCTACAAAAGCGGTCAGATCTGCTCCCTTTAGCATACCCTGAGCCAGCAAGGCCAGGTCAAATGCCTGTTTAGCCATTGCAATTTGTTTTCCTTCTTCTGCCTGTAACAGTTTTGTCACTACTTTATGATTGGCATTGACAGCTACTTTATAGGTATCCGGCATTGAACCATAAAAATTCATTCCTCCTCCCATCTTCGACATATCTTTCATTCTCCTCATCCACTCTTCCATGGTGATCGTGACCGGCAACCCTTCTTCATGCTGGCTTTCTATCTCGACTTTCATTAATGGGTTATTAATGGCTTTCTCAAACACTTCTTTCAACTTCTTTGCTTCGTCTTCAGTTAAAGCATGTTGGACAACATCTTCCTTAACGATCAGCTTATCTAATACATCAGCATCCACCCTTTTCAGCGATGTTTTCTCCAGCTTCATCTCCAGGTGATGGATGAAATGGGTGTCTATTGGCGAATTCATGACCAGTACGTCATACCCCTTTTTATGCGCAGCCTGTACATAGCTATGCTGGTTCTCCGCATCAACCGTATATAGATAGACCAGGCTGCCATTCTTGTCAGTTTGAAAATCTTTCACCCTGGCATTATACTCTTCAAGGGTAAAATGCTCTTTATCCGTATTGGTGAACAATACAAACTCCTTTGCCTTTTCATAGAATTTTTCATCTGAGATGGCGCCGAACTTTACAAACAAGCCTATATCGTTCCACTTTTCTTCGTAAGCCTTCCTGTCTTTTTTAAACAACTCCTGCAATTTATCAGCGACCTTACGGGAAATATAACTGTTGATCTTTTTCACATTACTGTCTGCCTGCAGGAATGACCGGCTTACATTTAGCGGGATATCGGGCGAATCAATTACACCATGCAACAGCATCAGGAACTCAGGTACAATATCTTTTACTTCATCCGTGATGAATACCTGGCGGCTGAAAAGCTTGATCTTGTTCTTTTGTATCTCAAAATCATTCTTCAGCTTCGGAAAGTACAGAACACCTGTCAGGTTAAAAGGATAATCGACATTGAGGTGTATCCAGAAAAGCGGTTCTTCGGAAAAAGGGTATAACTCCCGGTAAAAATCAAGGTAATCTTCATCCTTCAGTTCAGCAGGTGCTTTCGTCCAGACCGGGTTTGTGTTGTTAATGATATTATCAGCATCAATGGTTTTATATTTCGTTTTGCCTTCAGCATCCTGGCCGTCCTCTACCGATTCTTTCTTTGTTCCGAACTGAACAGGTACCGGTAGAAATTTTGCATACTTATTCAGTATGTCGCTGATGCGGTGTTCTTCCAGGAATTCTTCTGACTCTGCATTTATATATAGAACAACATCGGTACCTCTTTCAGTACGGTTACCTTCTGTGATCTCAAAAGAAGTACTGCCATCACATATCCAGCGGGCCGGCTCTGCCCCATCCTGGTATGAAAGGGTCTGTATCTCCACTTTTTCGGCCACCATAAAGGCCGAATAAAAACCAAGCCCGAAACGACCGATGATCTCGTTAGCATCTTTGGCCTCTTTGAATTTCTCCATGAACTCAGTAGCGCCGGAAAAAGCGATCTGGTTGATATACTTTTTGACCTCCTCTGCTGTCATACCAATTCCACTGTCAGATACAGTGATGGTCCTTGCCTCTTTATCCACGGCTATCTTCACCCGCAGGTCGCCGGCATCCTTGCTATAATGACCTAATGATGCCAGCCGTTTTAATTTTTGCGTAGCATCCACTGCATTACTTACCAATTCCCGCAGGAATATCTCATGGTCTGAGTATAAGAATTTCTTGATGATCGGAAAGATATTCTCCGTATTGATCGAAATGGTTCCTTTTTCCTGTACCATAAATAAATTGCGTTGTTTTAAAATAAAGACAGCCGCAAGATACAAGACCTGTTCCAAAGCAGGAGTGCTTGCCAGATTGACAGCTTATACTGTATACCTGGTGTTTCCCGTATTAAAAAAGGTGGCGCTTTGAATACGCCACCTTACTATACGGATCAATCATCGTCATCGTCCTTTTCTCCGCCCTTGCTCTCCTCCTGATCTCCTTGCTGGCTATCCACCTGGGCGGCATTCACATTCCTGATCTCAGTGTGGCGGATCTGTCCTCCGTAGTAACCTGTACGGGCCATCGTTCCAAACGCAAATACGGAGAGTATCAGTACCAGTATGAAAACTGTACCCGTTGCCTTTCTCTTCTGCCAGGCAAATAACAAGGCGCCCAGCGACGCAAGGCCTGTTATACCCATCAGCCAGATAGCAATGACCGCAGCTTCTTCGTGTAGTTCTATAAGCGATCCCGAAATACCGGGAAGATTTTCCACCGATTCTTCGGCGGGTTCACCGGTAAGATAAACAGGGATGGCTATAATGGCCATTACTGCCAATACCAAAGCGGCTGCTGTTTTAATAGTATTTTGTTTGCGTACAATGCCCCATAATAAGAGGCCACTGCCGATCAAGGTCCCGATGATAGGGAAATGATTCAGCAGCAAATGAAGATGTGTTGTATTCATTGCTGAAATTTTTAATGATTAAATGAAAAGTGCACCGGCTGTTCAGCAATTGCGCGGAGGCTGCCAGATAGCAGAAAGGTAACCGGGCGCAGGAAAATCAAAATCCTGAATATAAAAACTGGTATTAGTTCCGGTATGATCCTTAGCCGGTACCTGGATGAATGAAGGAGGCGTCAAACAATTAAAAGCAAGGGTTGCCAGTTGGTCTGTTGACTTGAACGGCAATTGGCTATCCTCTGAGGCATCCTGGTCAGTGCCATTCTCATAAATATAATGCTGAACAAGAAATGTAAACAACCCGGTATGCTTCTTTTCGCTTTGATGATCACGGAAATGTTCGGCCAATAAGGGTACCTTCAGCAACTCTACAGTAGCAGTTGCCGAAAAAGTATATATCAACAACAAGGTAATAGCGGATATTATTTTACTCCGGGCCACAGCGGCAATGTAGCCATTTATCAATTGATAAATCATGACCTGAAGCCGGAACAGCTCCCTTTTTCTTTATTCATTGTTAATTTTGCACCATGAACAGCGATACCGGGAAATGGGTTATGATCGCAGGCCTCTTTATCGTACTCGCAGGCGTGATCATCTACTTTTTTCATGATAAACTACACTGGATAGGCCGCCTGCCCGGCGACATAAGAGTGGAGAAGGAGAATTTCAGGTTTTATTTTCCTATTACTACTACGATCCTCTTCAGTCTGCTGCTGACAATCATTACACAGGTGATCAAAAGATTATTCTAAGCAATGAACCTAGTCAATATCCTATAACGGTTTTCAGTTTACCCCACAGCTCATTGTCAAAACTGGAAAGGGCCAGTTGTACATTGCCAGCCGACTCTCCCATACGAATCACCACTAATTTTTACGAAGGGACCACATATACCTTCTGGTCATTTTTCCCCAATGCAGAAAACATGTCCGCAGGAGCATTGGGTACCAGCATTCCTGAAAAAACAAATTGGACTGCCGGCAGCATATAGCTGGCTTTTCCATTCAGCCAGGTAAGATAACCATAAGATAAATTAAGGGTCTGTGATGTATTGATCTGGGTATTGAAGTAGGAAGTGTCATTCAGGACAGCAGTTTGATCCCATTTACCTTTGTTCAGCATCAGTAAACCGAACCGGGCCATGCTGCGGGCCGTACTGTAATAGACATTATTGTATCCTGTTTTCACCCACAGGCCATTCATGCCGGTCTTGTCACGAATCTTTTGCTGGAAATAAGCATTGTATGTCATGCCACTGGCATTCTCCACCACCTTATCTAATATAGTATAAGGGGCATTATGGTAGGCCCATCGTGAACCTGCATCAGCTTTATATACCAGGCAGCCGGGCAATGTACAGTCATTATCAGGTGTAACAGCCTCATCCAGCCCGGTCGTCATCGTCAATTGATGGCGGATCGTGATCAGGTCTTCTTTGGCAAGAGGCAATGATGTCCAGCCGGTACCCAGATATTGTGACGTTTTATTATTGATGTTGAGCAACCCTTCCTTTTGCGAAATTCCGACCAGCATAGCGGTCATCGTCTTTCCCGCAGATGCCCAGTACCAGATACTGTCGGCCGTAAATGTTCCGAAATATCTTTCGGCAACGATCTTCCCGTTTTTCAGGATAATGAATGCTTTGGTTCCTTTCTGCTGCAGATAAGTGTAAAGATTATTCAGCTCTGTGTCATTCCAGCCGAGAGATGCCACTGTAGTTGTTTGCCATTCAGTACCGCTAACCGGAGGGAAATACAAGGCTGGCGACGGAGATGGAGGGTTGGGATTACTGGTATCATCATTCCCTTTTTGACAGGATAGAATAAATGTTAACGGGATCAGGAATAAAAAAAGGCAGTTTCTCATAGTTACATTTTCGGATTTTTCGACAGGACCAGGGGCTAAAAGTTTAACCCGCTGCAAAATAATCATGGGCGATCATTTATACAACGGGTTAATACCTGAATAAAAGAAGATATTCACGCAAACGAAAATACTACCCTTACCTGGAAGGAACTTTATGATTTTGCAGCCGCTTTCTTCGCTTCGGTTTCTGCGTCTTTCAGGAACAGGAATTCCGCTTTCGTGATCCAGGAAAAGCCAAATGAGACCAGCGCTATTGTTTCGAACCAGAATACCAGCTTATATTTCACAGCGGCCTCTTCCAGCCAGAAGCTGCTTACTGCAATACCTGCAATGCAGACGATCATAATGATACCGCATACAAGATAGATACCATCCCGCTTCTCTTTATTGGCAGTACGGGGCTTTCCTGGTATTCCTTTACGGAAAAGATAAATGGAAAAGAAAATAAAAACAGAAAAAAGCAGGAAGGCAAAAACAAAATGAAGTGTATGCACCATCTTCACATCGCTGGTGGTGGGAAAAAGCGCAACACCTAACGCACAAAGAGCCCCGGTGGTCGCTGCCCTGTTGTCAATAGGGTCATATCCTTTATAAGAAAATAAAAAGAAGGCCAGCGAAAATAAAACACCTACCAGTATATCCCCTCCTGCCCCGTTATCATAATAGTCGCTGATAGAAGGCTCGATCTGCGGCGAACCTTCATAGATCAGTTTGCCGACAAATACAAGGAACGGCAATAGAATACCTGCAGCTCCTATCATCACACGTAGTGTGAAGTAAGAAATGATCTGGTCATTTTTGTTACCGGGTCGTTTTGACGGTGATAAATAGTCTGTCATAGTCTAAAGTTTATGGTGAATGATGAAATGACGAGGAATAAAAAACAGGGAGAGAGGAACTTTCATAAAGGATTGGTTTCAGCTAAGCTAATATAACTCAATTCCTCTTCAATTCACATAAAAAGAAAGGAGCTGTCGGATAAAGAAAGTTATTATCACAAACAGCCCCGGTAAACGATACGGTTCCTGTACCCTGTAAACCAAACCGGCCAGGGTATATGGCAAATCAACATGCAGCAGACTCAATCACTGTTGTCCAGCTGAAAATGCTGGTGAAAAGCGCCGGCCGCAATATGCAGTGCAAATCCCATGATGGCAGTATCCTTCAGGATATTGATCAGCGCCAGTTGTTTCATTTCTTTATCGCCTGCATTCATATAATTAGGCACATGAATGGTCAGTATGAATATGATCAGCATCACCACTAACAGGTAGCTGGAGAATTTTACGAACTGGTTGGTGGCAAATGATATCGCCACGAGTATGAACGCACTGCCTACCACATAGGCCCACTTGATGCCGCCTACCAGGAATGCCGGAACATATACCAGCAGGTCCCGTGGATATAAGAAATGAAATACACCAAAGATGAATAGCACGGCTGCCAGCAGGTAGATGGCAACACGTGAAATAATGTGGTAATGCTTCATAACAGTAATTTTTGGATGAAAAAGTTACGAAGCCCGGAAATACTAAAACATGATTTTCGTCGGGGCATCCCGTTTGTTGTCAAATACGGGCTAAAAGCAGGATCACCAGTAATAAAAGCACCGCAAGTCCAATTAAGGTGATAAGCCAGATCTTTTCCAATGTTCTGATACCTTCATAGAATTCACCTGCAGTAAGCTCAGGATTCTTTGTAAGTGCCTTCTTCATTTTTTTCTTCATGACGGAAAAGGCGATCTTTTGTACCGGGCTGAGTTTATGCCCCGATACACGGTTGAAGTCATTTACAGACAGACCGACGATCATGCTGACCCGGATATTTTTCCATGAACCAGGGGGTACGGCAGGTGCTGCAGGAAAAGCAGAGGAGGCGTACAAACTCCCGGTAAACAAAACGAACGACATACCTATAAAAACAAACAGCACTTTATGTTTGTATCTCATACAGGCAGGTTTTAGATAAATGATAAAATGTGGATGTAAGCTACAGGGATATAACAACCCGAAAAGATGACCTTGCTCATCAGCCCGGATGTTCTTGTATACTACTATGGAAGGGATCTATGGTGCTAATCTTTCTGTTTTCCAGTTGCCGGGAGAAGCAGCAGTTGTGTATAGTATCCTGTCATGCATGCGGCTTGGACGACCCTGCCAGAATTCTATACGAACCGGCCTGACACGATAACCACCCCAGTGCGGGGGCTTGGGTATATGACCATGTTTGAATCGTTCTGCATAATATTGATAGGTCTCTTTCAGCCATGCCTTGCCCGCCACTACCATACTTTGCGGGGAAGCCCATGCACCGATCTTGCTGCCATCCGGCCGACTGTCAAAATATTCGATACTCTCCTTCATGGATATCTTTTCAGCCACGCCATTGATGCGTACCTGCCGCTCCAGTTCTTTCCAGAAAAACAATAAACAGCAATTCGCATTATGGGCAAGCTGGCTGCTCTTGGTGCTGTTATAATTGGTAAAAAAAACAAAGCCATTCTCATCAAACGCCTTTAACAGGACCGTCCTTGCATCTACCATTCCTTCTTCACTGACCGTAGCAAGGGTCATGGCATTCATTTCTATGATCTGTGATTGCTCCGCATCTTTCCACCAGCGATCGAACTGATCAATCGGTGATGTCGCCACGTCGTCCTCATTGAGGGAATGCAATGTGTAATCCTTTCTTAACCGGGCTATATCTTCTGGTTTCATGCCGACGACCTTATTTAATGCACAAAGATAACCCATGCAGCACAATGTTCAGAACCATCCCGGGGAGCAGGCACTTCTTTCTGTTTTCCATGACTATAATCATGTGCCTTCCCTATTCTTATCATGCCTGTTCGGTAACAAAGGTTACAGAGATGTTCACTCATGATCTCTTGCTTTGCAGTTGAAATAACAATACTGAATCAGCTATGAGGTATATCATTATCGGGGCAGTGGCCGGCGGCGCCAGTACAGCTGCCCGTCTCAGGAGAATGGATGAAAAAGCGGAGATCATCATCTTTGAAAAAGGAGAATTTATTTCCTATGCCAATTGCGGGCTGCCTTATTATATCGGCGACGTGATCAAAGACCGCAATAAGCTTTTCGTACAGACAGCGTCCTCCTTCAACCGGCGTTTTAATATTGATGTACGCATTTCTACAGAAGTAACAGCCATTGACGCTGCCGTCAAAAAAATCACGGCAAAGAACCTGCTCACCGGTGAAGTATATGAAGAAAGCTATGATAAGTTAGTCTTGTCCCCCGGTGCAGAACCTGTTCGTCCTCCTTTACCGGGTATCCATCTTCCGGGCATTTTTACTTTGCGTAATGTGACAGATACAGATATTATCAAAAACTACGTACAGCATCACCCATCGGGAAAAGCTGTCGTGATCGGTGCAGGTTTTATTGGCCTGGAAATGGCCGAGAACCTGCATGACCTCGGCCTTGATGTAAGTATCATTGAAATGGGAGATCAAATACTTGCCCCGGTTGACTACCCCATTGCCGCCATTGTGCAGCAACATATACGATCCAAGGGGGTGGACCTGCGATTGAATACAACCGTCAGCGGATTTGAAACAAACAATAATAACCTGTCCGTTCAATTGAAAGATGGCAACAGTATTGAAGCGGATATAGTGATACTCTCTATCGGTGTAAGACCCGATACCCGGCTTGCCGCAATGGCCGGTTTGAAACTGGGCAATGCTAAAGGTATATGGGTAAATGAATACCTGCAGACATCTGATCCTGCCATTTATGCGGTCGGCGATGCCATTGAATTTGCCAACCCCATTACCGGCCAATCCATGAATACATATCTAGCAGGGCCAGCTAATAAACAGGGCCGTATTTGCGCCAACAATATTGTACTGGGCAACCAGCAGAAATACACCGGTGCTATCAACACGGCTATTGTAAAAGTATTTGATATGACAGTGGCTGTTGCCGGCACAGCATCCAAACATTTAAAAGTGGCGAACATTCCCCATATTGTATCCACCAATCATAGTGGTTCGCATGCCGGGTATTATCCCGGTGCAAAAAATATGACCATTCAAATTGCCTTTTCCCCTGTTGACGGGAAATTATATAGTGCACAGGTAGCCGGCTATGAAGGAGTGGACAAACGGCTGGATGTAATGGCATTGGTCATTAAAAGCGGCGGTACCATTTATGACCTGGCGGAATTTGAACATGCTTATGCCCCCCCTTATTCCTCTGCCAAAGACCCGGTGAACATGGCCGGTTTTATTGCTGAGAATATTTTACTGAACCGCCTGAAAGTTTTTTATTGGAATGAAGTAAAGCAGTTACCTGAAGATGTTGTGCTATTGGATGTACGTACCAATGCGGAATATGAGGCCGGCCATATCGAAGGCGCTGTCAATTTACCTGTGGATGAAATACGCCAGTGGATAAACGAAATATCCCCTCAAAGAAAAGTTTATATCTATTGCGAAGCCGGATTGCGTGGTTATCTTGCCCATCGCATACTACGTCAGAATGGCTTTGATGAAGTTTATAATTTATCCGGTGGATACGTATCCTGGCTGGCCTGTCATCATGAATCATTGGAAAATTTGCAGATGGTACAGGTCATGAACGTGTAATTACAGGCAAAAAATTTATTCCATATCTGCATTTAAAACAAAGACGGCCCCTTTAGACAAAGGCGCCGCCATTCTACTTTAACTGCCTCTTAAGAGAGACCTTCTTTGACCAATGGATAACAGGTACAAAATACCAGCCATTGCCGGATAATGATCCCGGTCAGAAATTTGATCTCATGCAGTGTGAACGGCGGGAAGATCCCTGTACAGAACAGGAAATGCTGATTCGGCCTGATCTGGTCATTCAGTAGTAAATACTGCTGATCACTTTGTAACCCATTTACAGATTTTTTTCATTCAATAAACGGATCGCCGGATTAAACACATTACTGTCCTTTATTATCATCTATCGCTGACAGTGACGATAGTCATTCCGTTGCATGAAGCCCGTCATTCATTTTGCCGATCATTGTCAGTTATTTTTATAATGATAGTATATTATTCTTCACCCAAAAACATATTGGTATGAAAAATACTTCCAAGGTATTGATAGCGCTGGGAGCCGGAGTGGCTATTGGCGGCATACTGGGTGTATTGTTCGCACCCGACAAAGGATCTGTTACCAGACACAAAATTGCTGAAGCCCCGCAAAAGCTGGCTGATAAATTCAAAAGCAAAATAAAGATCGGTAAGGAAAAATCAGATGAAGTTCTTGACAAAATAAATGACAGGGTCGAAGAACTCGTATAATAACATTTGCCCTATCTCTGTTTTGCTTCCGGAAATACAGCGGATATTAGTGGAAGGCGATCAATCCTGTGATCGCATTTTGAGAAAGCAGTTGTAATAATTTATTCCCCTGGCCATGGCACTCATCATGAGCCAGGGGAATCCTCAATACGTACTCCGTCTGACATTCAGGTTAACCATTAGTATTATGCCACGGGTATTACAGTTCTTGTGTTAAGATTCCTCTTCCTGTATTAATACCCCGATCCCCTCGTCGTCCTGTACTTCATGAATATTACCATCTACCCTGATCATTTATTCATTCCAAAATGTATTATCATGAAAACATTTACAATTAAACTGTTTCTTCTGTGGGGACTGATCTTTTCCTCTTTGCAGGGTACAGCTCAGAATGTACTGGCCGACGGCAGTTTTACTACCACGGCTGTCATTACCCCTTATTATACAGGCACTCCTCCTTCCGGCATTTGGTGCAGCTGGCTCAATACTGGTACCGTGGCGAGTCCATCCGTATCAGGCGGCGTGTGCACCTATGCTATCGCCAATGCCGGTTTCCAGACGTGGGAAGTTCAATTGATACAATGGGGCTTTCCCCTTATACCGGGAGATCGTTACCGGCTGACATTCGATGTAAGAGCTGATGCCAACCGGAACTTCGGTGTTTACATTGGAGAAAACGAAGGCCTTTGGACAAACCTGAATGCAGCGAATTATTTACAGCAGGCTACAACCAGTTGGCAAACCAAAACCATCGAGTTCAATGTGACGGCCGCTTTCACCTTTCACAAACTGAGTTTTGAAATGGGAAGCGAAATCACCAATATGTACTTTGATAATATCATGCTGCAAAATATCGGCCCGGCTCCTTTTCCCGTGATCGAGATTATCGGTTCATCCGTACCGCCATACGATTGGTCTTCAGGCCAGGCTATGCAGACTACGGACGGCATTAATTATACCCTGACCGGTTATACCTTACCTGCCGGTGAAGCTAAATTCAGGCAGGATTATAACTGGGGCATTAACTGGGGCGCTTCCTCATTCCCGGCCGGAGCAGGCTATCAGAATGGCCCCAATATACCAGTGACTGCCGGAACCTACAATATCAGTTTTAACAGGCTTAGCGGTGTCTATAATTTTTCCTGCGTGACCTGCCCGGCAAGTATCGGCATTATCGGCTCGGCGGTTCCACCTTATAACTGGTCTTCTGATGTCAATATGGCAACGACAGACGGGATCAACTACTCCCTGAATGATTACTATATCAAAGACGGTGAACTGCGGTTCAGGCAGGACGATGACTGGATTATCAACTGGGGCGGTACAAGTTTCCCGTCGGGCACCGGGAGTATATATGCCCCGAACATACAAGTGACGGCAGGCAATTATAACATTAGTTTCAACAGGCTGACAGGTGAATATAATTTTCAAATTCACCTGCCGGGTATCGGCATAATCGGGACAGCCGTCAACGGAGGATGGTCTGAAGATGTGGACCTGCAAACCACTGACGGGGTCACCTATACTTTATCGAATTATCATTTAATGAACGGCGAAGCCAAATTCAGGCAAGACAATAGCTGGAATATCAATTGGGGAAACTATACTTTCCCGACCGGTATTGGCTATGGCGGCGGTCCGAATATTCCCATCACAGAAGGAACCTATAATATTACGTTCAACAGGGTGACCGGTGAATATGCTTTTGTATGTACCGGCCTTGACATAGAGTGCAATTCAGATACTGTACTTAATGCGGCAACAGGTCTTTGCGGCGCCGAAGTCTGGTACAGGCTGCCTGTAGTAAAAGGAGCCTGCGGATATTATTACGTGATACAAACCTCCGGTTTACCCAGAGGTTCATTCTTTCCCGTCGGAATGACGGTCAATACATTTGTTGCTTACATGCCATCAGGTGCAACAGCTACCTGCAGTTTTAGCGTAACAATAAAAGACCAGCAGCCCCCGGACATTACAGGGCTTAATGCCAGTCCATCCTCCTTATGGCCCGCGAATCATAAGATGAAAAACGTAAGTGTCAACTATGATACATGGGATAATTGCGGAATAGTTTCCAGCACTCTTGCTGTGAGCAGTAATGAGCCTGTCAACGGTACCGGTGACGGAGATACAGCACCCGACTGGTCAATTACAGATAATCACCATGTAATGTTACGGGCAGAAAGATCAGGAACAGGCGATGGGAGAATATATACCATTACCATCACAGGTACGGATGCTTCAGGTAATACATCTGTTAAAACGACCCGGGTGGTTGTACCCCATAACCAGAACGGTACAAATTCAAACACGGGCAGCAAAGAAGCGGCTTCTGCGGGTGAGGAATACACAGGAATGTTGCTGGATGTGAGCATTGACCCCAACCCGGCTACTGACTATTTTAATCTTCATATCCGTTCTGTGTCCACCGAAAAGATCGAAGTGAAACTCTTCGACATCAGCGGAAGGCTGATCTCCGGAATGACAGGAACCAATAATCAGACCATCCGTTTTGGCAAGGACCTGCTGCCGGGAGTATATATAGCGGAAATAAGACAGGGTCAGCAGCGCAAAACAATTAAAGTGGTGAAGCATTGAGCCTTTGTTTTCAAACCCTCCTGCATGCATGCAGGAGGGTTTTTATTCTTCTGCATTCAATCAGTAAAACAATACTTACTATGCACCCTGATGGCTCTTCTTGTCATCTGTCAGTATAGTTTGGCTTTATTCAAAATAAAATGGTCGCAATCTTAGATTATAGGTTACAACTGCGCTGTGCTTTTTGAAAGAAAACACCAGACAGCCGAAGTCATATTTTATCTGTACCAATCCCTGTCCTTTTCCGCTCTGCCTGAAGCAAAGAAGATGCTGGCTGATTTCGAAGGATAAACTGCTCCTTCCCTATCGGATGAAGAGAATGTCCTCCTGCTTTCTGAAATGGCAATTCTCATGTGTACCCGTGAGGGTCATCATAATTTCAGCACTGATCATTGACTTATATTTTACATACCAACTAAAAGAGGATTAATCCAGCAAAAAATAATCAATATGAAAAAGATCTTTTCATTGTTTTTGTTGCTAACATGGGGAATGATCACATGGGGGCAACAAACTCCTGACAGGAATGTACAGGCAGAGAAAGAAAAATATCTCCGGAAAAGCAGGTTGCAAAAAACAGTAGCGTGGGTGTTAGTGGGCGCCGGCACTGTTTGCCTGGTAGCACCTTCGCTGGATGGCAGTTCCGGGCAAAATGAAGAAGGCGGGTGGTTTGATTTCAGCGGCCTGGAGAGAACACTTGATGCATATGCTTATATCACAGGAGCGGTATTGGTGGCAGGCGGTATCGGCTTGTTCATTGCAGCCGCTAACAATAAGCAAAAAGCGGCGGCCATCAGCCTGCTGATAAAGCCGGAAAGAACTGAGTACTACACCATGACCGGAGGCCACCGGAAATTCTTCCCGGCTGCCGGTATCAGGATACAATTGAAATAAACGACAGGCTCCGGTAATACACAAAGATGATCAGTTGCTCCAGGGAACGGCGTCAACAGAGATAGCTTCGCCGGGAAAATGTTCAGGCG
This sequence comes from Chitinophagaceae bacterium, assembly GCA_016787135.1. Lineage (GTDB taxonomy): Bacteria > Bacteroidota > Bacteroidia > Chitinophagales > Chitinophagaceae > VBAT01. The sequence goes on from JAEUVK010000209.1 coordinate 58,006, forward strand.
TCTTATCCCGGAAAATGCTCTTATATTATTATTCCGGATATATATAGTCAATCCATCCCTAAAAAATCACAATACAACATTAACAATATTGCTCGCCGGCCATGGAGCAACGATTTTTGATCCGCGGATGTCAAGTTCCATTAACCATTAAACCTTTTCTATGAATTATAGGATCGCCTGCATCATGTTGCCTGTCGTATTGCTTGTGGCAACAGCCTGCAAAAAAGACCCTGCTCCCCCAGCACCTCCGTCCAAAGCATTGTTGTCCGTAAAGCTTGACCAGCCCTACCTTACTACAACGCAGGTGGATTCCGCTTTTGCGATATGGAAAACAAACGGACAGGAGCAACGCATTAAGTTAATTATCAGCAACGATTCCCTGCTGGCTGAAACGGCTGTATTCAATGAAGGGAATGGCGAGCTGACCCTTCATATTTACTCCAATAAAAAATACAGGAACCAGTATCCCGGAGAATGGGTAAGTCATAAAAATATTTCAATTCATAAGACAAAAGCAGTAAGCTATACAGGGCCTGCTTCTTTTTATGATGCGGCCTGGTTCCCCCGTGTGGACCTAAAGGATGCGATCGGTCACCGTGCCATTATCGCTCTCCGGCCGGATGATGCCTATTTCTTAGTAAAGGACCCCGGGCACGCACTCTTTAAACTGGTGGTAGCCCGTGGGTACTGGAACACTACAGGAGGTGTTCATTATATAGGAGGCAATACATGGGAATGTAATACCCAATGCACAGGTGTGGCGAATGAAGAATTCTTCTCCACGCTGCCACAACGAATCGGCAACAAGGCATGGAACCATATTTCGGTTACGATCTTGTTTTCCACGGATGGCAACGGGGGATGGCTGCTGACACTGGAACACGAACCATAATCAGCGCATGGCATGATTCATTGAATGGAAAAGGACGGATGAAGCCAGATACAACAGCCGGTCGTAATGACCGGCTGTTCCTGTTATCAGCAGGTATGATCATTTCCCGAATGTATAGGTAAGCCCCACCTGGAACACACTGTTCTTTTCTCCCTCATAAAACTTCACCAGTCCTGCATTGTAACGAGCATTCACGCCGATATGCTTATTGATATCATAGCCTGCACCAACCACCAGCGATACATCATTCTTCTTTACAAATTCCTTGATGCTGTATTCGTCGCCTTCATCATTGTCCTTCGCCTTGAGTAAAAAACCCACCTGCGGGCCGGCTTCGGCATAAAAACCGGAGGCGATCTTATACTTCACTAATACGGGTATCTGGAGGTAGTCCATCATCGTTTTTTCATTGTCATCATCCCAGCGGGCGCCCTGCACAGAATAGAACATTTCGGCTTTGGCGCTGAGTCTTTCAGTAAGTTCAAGAGCTGCAAAACCACCGAAGTAAATGCCGGCCTTTGAACGGTA
>JAEUVK010000026.1 GCA_016787135.1 Chitinophagaceae bacterium
AAAATCCACCAGTTTGGTGCGCAGCAGTTTCAGCGCTTTGCCCATGTGGTTCTCCACGGTTTTTTGGGAAATATCCAGTTTATCGGCGATCTCCCGGTATTTCATATCTTCAAAACGGCTTAGCTGGAAAACAGTGCGGCACTGTTCGGGCAGTTCATTCAGTGCTTCCCGGAACCGGGTCTCCAGTTCTTTGCTTACCATGCTTCCCCTCTGTTCCTGCTGCTCCTGTTTCATACTATATGCCACATGTAACTGGTGACGGGCCTTTACTTGCTGGTGCTTGAGATAATTGAGACTTTCATTATGGACGGCCCGGTAGAGGTAGGCAGTAAGCGAACCGGAAAAAGAAAGGGTTTCAGACCGCTCCCATAGCTTGAAGAATACCTGCTGTACCATCTCTTCTGCTTCAGCCTCATCTTTCAGTATGGTAAAGGCATAGGCATGCAGGCTCTTAAAATGCGTTTTAAAAACCTGTTCGAATGCCTGCTCGTCCTTCCGGGCCAGCAATGCGCCAACTGATCGATCCTGTATCTCCATGCTGACGGACCTGTAACCTTTTTCCAGTAATAATGCTGCGCCCAAAAGTAATTTTTAATATAACAACCGGGAAACCATTCACCCCTATTCAGGGAGCAAAAAAGGATGGACTGCGGAATTGGGGGAATCAGTTGAGCTGCCGGAGGAACCCCGGAGTTAGTTTCAGCCTGTTTATCCGGGCCTGCAAACCGGAAGAGGTTAATGACAAATCATGGGTCGGATTGTCCTAACGACAATACAAAAAGTATAACACTAAAAAGCTGGTTTTCACCACCTGTATTTTTTTGTACCTTACGTCTTATAGCATCAATCTACGTGTTGCCTGCTATTATATAGCGACATTCTATCATGATTACAGAAGACCAAATTCTTGCAAAGCTTGACGATTATAAATTTGGCTACTACTGCCAGTTTATAGACTTAGGTCATGTTTATTCATATCTCATAGACAGCCGACTTAATATTTTCAAAGGTGATAATGACCAATGGGCAATTGCAGCCGAACGATTAGGTTTTAATCCAAGGGGTGGCGGCATTATGCTGGACATATATTATTTCGGGAACTGCTTAACTGCTTTGGAGCATTACAATGGGCAAGACACAAACTATTATACAGTTTATCCTATTGAATGGAGCGACTTCAACGACACAGTTGACGGTGAAACTCTAAAACCCAACGCAAAGTTTTGGAATATTAGAGGCAATCAAATTGAACTTACCCACGACAAGCAAGATTATATAAATGCTGGAATTGAACTTAAAGAATACGAGCCTGGAGAAATTTCATTAGAAGAAGTTGGTAGATTACTCATAACAAAACACCGTAACTTATTTAGAGCAACAGATAAAGAACTTCACAAATCAATCCCTGAGGAGCTTAAGAAAATATTTGTTATTGACGAATGGTATCATCGTGACTTCAATGAAATTATTCAGCCAACAATGAGTGACGAACATCTTCGGACAACTTATGAGTTCAATAAAAATCTTGTTAGCGGAGAATACCCATTAGACTTTGAAACTTTTGCTTCTATGTTTAGGCAACAAGAAAAATCAACAAGTGAGTACAATCAATATCAAGACAACCGACCAAGTTCTTACGAAACGTGGCGGCTCATAGCTAAGGTCATTGCAACTGGTGACACAACTTTATATAAGCCGACATTAAAACCTAATTCTCATTGGACAAATTGGCCAGACTCTGGTAGCATGTGACGACGAACAACAGCAGGCAACATTCAGTTTTGCGTCAGCAGGGGGTGATGAATAAATCCTCATCGCCAGTACTACTATCAGCTACATATCCGGCTGACCGAACACAGATGAGCAACAGAATATATTTTCAACTTTAGTATCTTTAATCGGCTGCAGTTCCACGCTGGACGTTTTCCAAATGCCCTGCCGAACGCAAAGGCTGTGGCCGTTAGCGGTGATTTTATGAGGCATCCTATCCACTATAATGTTACCAATTTTTGGTAACTTCAGTTAATTTAATATCTTTACATCATGGGAAGAAATACTTCAATATCATTAGGCGATCACTTTGAAAATTTTGTAGATACGAAAGTCTCGACTGGAAGGTTCAAGAATGCCAGCGAGGTTATTAGAGCCGGCCTTCGGCTATTGGAGGAGGAAGAAAACAAAATTGCTATGCTAAAGAAAGCTATTGCTGAAGGCTTTGACAGTGGCCTTGTGAAAAAATTTGACGCAAAAAAACATCTCGAAAAATTAAAAGCAACGAAGCGTAAGAATGCCTAAGTATATTCTTACCAATAAAGCTCTTGAAGATTTGTCAAAAATTTGGGATTATACTTTCGAAGTTTGGTCCGAAGCCCAAGCTGACAAGTATTATTATATGATTCTTGACTCTTGTGACGAATTAGCAAATGAAAGTGTTGCTGGCAAAAAATACCCGGAAATACATAAGGATATTCTTGGATATAAAATCGGGCAGCATATAATATTTTATAGACCGGTTAAAAACGATAGGATTGAAGTAGTGAGAATACTTCACGTTCGAATGGATTTAAAGAATAGAATCCGGGAATAAAAACCACCGCTAACATGGGTGACCGATGCACAACTACCCGCTGGAAAAACAAAACAATAAAAATTCTTTTCGCTTTTTGAAGTTTATTGACCGAAGTCTTTGTTCAGCTTTTTGCTGTTATAGCGACGGGTTGTACCGGTGGATGTGAAAAATGAAAAAACAAAGGCTTTGCAGCCCGTTTTTAAGCTCTTCACAATACCGCCTTACTCTCCCGATACAGTATGGATGCTGTATGGATGAAGCATACTAAAAGCGTTCGAACTAAGGGCCAGTTGTAAAGGTTCAGTAACTGCCCGGCCTGGATAGTTTATTGCCAGCCTGTTACTAATGCGGCAGATACAGGTAGTGGCGACCTGGCAGACCCTGCCTCCCGAACAACATCGCCCGGATGGGCAGGTAGTTGATCAGGATAAGCCTGTAAGCGCTTATTTACAAGCCTCCTTCTTATTTTTAAGGCAAATTGTTACCGATGTGGGACCTGTTCCATAAGCATATCAGCCGCTATGTTTCCCTGACCGAAAAGGAATTTGAACCGGTGAAGTCATTCTTTGTTCCCAGGAGATACAAAAAGAAACAGTTCATCCTGCAGGAAGGCGATGTATGCCGCCATGAGTCCTTTATAGTAAAGGGATGTACAAGAACCTATGACATCAGCCCGGAAGGACAGGAACATATCCTGCAGTTCGGCATTGAAGACTGGTGGATCGGCGATCTGTATAGTTACCTGTCCGGCACAGCTTCCAGGTGCAATATTGATTGTATAGAAGATACCGAAGTGCTGCAGATCACCCGTGAACAGCAGGAAGCATTGTTTGCCGAAGTTCCTGCCATGGAACGATTCTTCAGGATACTGATCCAGAATGCGTTCATTGCTTCCCAAAGCAGGATACTGACCAACCTGAGCAGATCAGGCAAAGAACGATATGCTGATTTCATCGCTCAGTACCCGCTTATAGACCAAAGAGTTCCCGACCACCAGATAGCTTCCTATTTAGGCCTCACGCCACAAAGCCTTAGCCGCATCCGCAGCCGCCGGGTCTGAAATACTTAACATAGGTTAACGGAATTAGTTACCCCGGGTGATTGGCAGGGCCTTCCGGTTGATAGCATTTTTGTATCGTCAATTTTAAACAGTACAAAAATCATCAACATGAAAAAATTATTACTACAGACAGATAGTTCAAATATCGCAGCTACTGTCGCAAGGCTGACATTAGCCATCATTCTGTTTCCCCATGGCGCCCAGAAAATGCTCGGCTGGTACGGTGGATACGGGTTTGAAGGAACAATGGCTTTCTTCACAGATGTGAAGAACATCCCTTACCTGATCGGGCTCATAGTGATCCTGGTCGAATTCGCCGGGCCATTCTTCCTGCTGGCAGGCATTGGTACACGGTTATGGGCACTGCTGATCATTGCCGACATGACCGGTATCATATTCTCCTCGCATACCCAGTATGGCTTTTTTATCAACTGGTTTGGCAACCAGGCGGGAGAAGGGTTTGAATACCATCTGCTGGCGATCGGTCTTGCTTTGACCTCTCTCATTTCAGGTGGCGGTAAACTATCACTTGATGCAGTATTCGCTAAAAAACCAAACAAATAAACCTTTTTATATGAAACAGACGATCACCAAAGAACAGGTGTACGACATAGCTACCGAAAATTTCGGTTTGATACCCGGTATCATCAGGGAACTTGCGGAAAGAAGTGCAGCTACGGCCTATTTATTCACGTATGGCACAGCTATCATGGAAAGTGCTTCTTTCAGTCACATAGAAATGAATGCCATCGAGCTGAAGATATCTGCACTGAACCACTGTGAATCCTGTATCAAAGGACATAGTTTTCTTTTACAACGGGCCGGCATGACCGAAAGCGATATTACAGCCATTAAAACAGGTAGCCCCACCGGGAATGAACGCATCAATATGCTGCTGCAGGCCACGGAGTATATCTTTTTTGCCGGCGGAGGTGAATACCCCGGCCATGTGATACAATACCTGCAGGAAAATCTTTCAGAAAAAGAACTGGTGGATATCATCGGCCTGATAGCTGTCAAAACAATCGCCAACTATACCAACAACTACCTGGCAACAGTCAAAAAGTACTCCGTCCATCAATAACAAGCAGGTTACCCGGAAGGCTGTTTCGAAAGGACAGCCTTCATTTACAACTGTGATATTTCCTCCCACACAGACAGCAACACCGGTATCCCCTTTTCCAGGTTTCTCTTTCGTGTTGCCAGTACTCTTTCGCCCGGGTACACCGTTTTACCACTTCCATCAGTCATGGCTGAATGGTGATAATCCCTGATAATATTTTCCAGGATGGTATTAACAGAAGAGGAGGAAGCCAGTCCGGAGGTATTGATAGCAATAAAGACCTGTGATAATCCATACTCAACTTCTTTGCTGCTGATCTCGTGTGTAGCCAGGCCTCCGGATAATATTGTGGCGAGCATGTCCAATAATAACGCCATCCCCGCTCCTTTCCAGTAACCTGCCGGCAATGGTCTTTTCGATTCGATGATCATTCCAGGATCATTGGTCAGGTTCCCATGAATATCAAACCCGCCGTTTACAGCCAGTTTCTCATTTCGCATTTTTGCCTGGTGTAAAGCGCCGAACGAATATTGACTCATGGCCATATCCAGCACAATTGCTTCATCGTTATAAGGAATGGCAATAACAAGCGGATTATTCCCCAGTTTTCTTTCCACCCCTCCCCACACCGGCATATTGGCAATTGTATTCGTAAACCCGATGAACACATATCCTTTCCTCGCTGCATGCCAGCCATAGGTACCACCTCTCATCCAGTGATTGGTATTGCTTAATGCTACACAACCGATGCCTGACCGATCGGCCAGTTGCATAGCCCTTTCCGTTGCAACGATCGCATTCAAAGGTCCCGGACCGAGATGGCCATCCCATTGCTCTATATTTCCAAAACCATTTTTCAATGATGGCTCAGCATCCGGTTTTACAAACCCTTTCTTACTATAGTTTACAAAAGCGGCAAAGCGGTTCACGCCATGCGTATAGATCCCGTCAAGGCTGCTGGCAGTAAATATCTCTGCACATTGCTTTGCTTTTATCTCACTAAATCCCACCCTTATCAGTTTTTGGCAGAATTCATTCTGCATTGTATTTACAGGAATGAGGATATTATCTCCGGCAGGCATTTTTCTAAAGTTTAATTGTGTCACAAAGTACATTATCCGGCAATCAGTAAACATAGCAGGATAGGATCAGCGTATTATATTTTATAATTTCCCTGCGAGGCATCTTAACAGAATTTTTATATGATCCGGCCGGATAAATGCGTTCTTCGCTGACCACAAGCCTATGTAATGAAAAAATTACCTGCTTCCTGCCTTTCCCGGCAGGATATGAGAACAGGGACCCATCATTTTCTGAAAACGGCTTTTCTTATTTCATTACTCACGACACCTTTCGTAACTACCGGCCAGGGACCCGGTAAACTACAAAGAGATAACAAGCCTGCGATCCTTTCGATCGCTTACTTTATTGAAAGCGCCAATAATTCGGTCAACTCCCTAAGCGGGTTGCTGAAAAAAGATAATTACCGGAACAAGATCACCACGCTCAACAATCCTGTCAATAATGAACTCGGGTTCAGCCTGAAAAATGAGATACTGGCGGCGCTGAAACCTATCCTTGATAAAGTAAAACGGACCGATCCTAAAAAATTCAAAGATGTCATTGAGAATTTTCTGACCAATCCTGAAGAAAACGGGATCAGCTCTGTCAAAAAATACCTGCCTGTTCTCGGCATATTCAGTACGGTACTATCGCTGGTAGGCAATCTTGTGATCGTTGAAAGGAACATCACCCGGGAAGACCTCAACCAGTTCATCACAAAAGTGCAGCAATATTTCTCCCAGTACGAGAAACTGAATACCATCAACGAGCAGTTTGGCCATCATTTACAGGAACTGGTAGAGCGGTCAGAAGAAATAAAAGAAGAACTGAAAGAGTTCCTCATCGATTGTATCTGCACAATGGACAAAGCCATAACAAAACAATCCCTGGCGAATGTGCAGGTGGAGGCACTTATCCAGCGTCACTACGATCCGCAAAAACTCCAGACCTGGCTCGACACCGCCCGTTGCAGGACCAATGAGCTGATGTATCCGTTCGATGCGCCTACCAGTGCGAAACTTCTGACTGCCGGGGTAAAAAAACTACAAAAAGAATTCGAGGCCCTCTACAGTGATAATTACAAACAACTCAAAGAACTGCTGGCTTCCTTAAAGAACACTATACCCGACCTTAACGAAGGACAACTTGCCAAAACCAACAGCGAGATCGATAAACTGTACAACGATAGCCGCCAGGCCGATGTGATAAATCTCAATATAAATCATGTAGAAGAGCGGATGAATACCCTTTGCCGGATCATTAACTCAAACAGGTAAAACAACATACTCATAAACCGGCTCCCGCCATCAATTCAGGTAATGATTTCTGCAATCCGTACATGGCAGAGTTGACGCCGGTATGATCGTTAAATAAATTTGCTCCTTTAAACCTTTTGATCAAAACCAACCATTAAACCTTATTTCATGAAAAAGATCATTCTATCGATCATCAGTGTACTGACCCTTGGCAGTACACTAAGGGCCCAGGAAATAAAACCGGAACCGGGCAAACAATTCATGCAGATCACCACAGTAGAATCGGTAGTAGCCGGCGGACTGGGTCGTTCAAAAATGATAATTACCCATCCTGACGGATCACAGAAAGAATCCGATCTTAATAACCTGTTCAGTATGACCGGTATCAATTTCAAGAACATTAAAGAAAATGAAGACAACCTGGTCAAAACGCTGAAAACCTATACGGACGATGGATGGAAGCTGGAACAAGTAACATCTCTTACCCTTAGCCAGAACGACAGCGGTGCAGGTGGGATATTCATGATGCGGTATTTGTTATCCCGGCCTGATCAGAAGAAAGGCTTTTAATACAACAAACCATGATACTGAAAATTCTTTGACCCGGCATGGCCGGGTTTTACTTTGTATCATTCCCCTGCTTTTATTCAGGCAATACCTGCAGATAGTATAACTATTCTATTTATAAATAAGCAAAGAATCCTAACTTTAAGTAATTCTGCGCCCTGGATTTTCTGCTTAAATGGAAAAAAATGAAACAGGTACTGCTTATTATACTGGCCATAATTTCTTTTTTACCGGCTTGTAAGAACCCCAGACAAACCACTTCTATATCAAAAAAAGTAACCGCCAACCCTTCAGAACTGAACGGCGCCTGGCAACTTGACTATATCAGCGGTATTACAACCCCCTTCGAAGGGCTGTATCCCAATAAAAAACCACAGATCATATTTGATGTAGCCAATTCACGTATCAGCGGGAATACAGGGTGTAATAATTTTTCCGGGCCTGTAAGTATTGACGGCAGCAAAATCAGTTTCAGTCAACCTTTAACCTTAACGAAGATGTTTTGCCCGGGTGAAGGAGAAACTGTTTTCCTGGAAACCCTGAAGAAAATAAACCTCTGGGCGGTCACTGATACATCCACACTTAATCTCATCATGGGAGATGTGGCAATGATGAGGTTCAGAAAGGTAAAATAATCTGCAAGCAACGACAGACCTTCCCGGGCTCTCAATTTTCAAATAAGTTATCAAAATGAAAAAACTCATTGCCCTCTTGGGTAGATTGGGTTTTTAGTGTAATTTCGTTGTTTAAACATTAAATTTACTACATATGGCACAAACTACATGGAAAGTGGATCCCTCACACTCGGAGGTACAGTTCAAAGTGAAACACCTGATGATTACTACCGTAACCGGTCATTTCAGTAAATATGACCTGACCGTAACAACGGAGGAAGATGACTTCACTAAAGCTTCGATTGATTTTACTGCTGATATTAACTCAATTACTACCGGTAACGAGCAGAGAGATGGTCACCTGAAATCACCCGATTTCTTTGCTGCAGAACAATTCCCACAGCTGGAATTTATTGGTAAAAAGCTGGAAAAATCAGGAAGCACATACAAACTGGAAGGTGATCTCACTATCAGGGATATTACCAAACCCATAACCTTGGATGTTGAATTCGGAGGCATAGTAACCGATCCCTGGGGACAGGTCAAAGCAGGCTTTACACTGGAAGGCAAGATCAAAAGAAAAGAGTTCAAACTTGAATGGGACGCCGTAACAGAAGCTGGCCAGGTAGTAGTAAGCAACGACGTCCGGATATTATGCGAGATACAGCTTGTTAAACAGGCATAGCAACGGGTTGAAATACAAAAAGTAAAAAGATGATAAAGAACAGTGCTGTCTGCACTGTTCTTTTTTTTGTCCTTGTAGTATTTTCTCTACACACTCATCGTATAAAGGCGACCCTTAAATGAAGCAGGCTCCTATTTGTTCTGAAAACCGGCTATAGTTCCTTTGTCCTGTCTTTAGGCAGGCATTACCGGCCACTATCCATTCCTTTGAAAACCGTTGTCTTGCCTGACCGTATCAATGAATTATCGTTTACCTCTAAAATCTCGTATGAAAGCGCAAATACTCTATCCTGAGATACTGGAAAAAGAAACTGACAAAAGCCTTACTTCGCTTATCAATACACTTTCATGCAGGTTCGAGTTACCTTCCCTTCATGTCCGCAGCCTGGTCATTAACGACATCCAGGATAACATTTTTATTGATGCCGATGAAGAGCTGCTTTCAGCTGTTTTATCCGGCATCCTGGCAAAGGTGATCAGGAATACGGAAAACGGCAGTATCCGTATCACAGCAAAAAAATATAACAACGTAATACTCCTTCACATTAAGAATGACGGGGTTTTACATTACGATTCTATAGTTCATAGCTTGCCTGTATTACAGGCACAGGCAGAAAAACTGGGAGGCTTTATAGGTTTCACCAGCTTCAGGAACAGAATATCAACCATTGCTTTTAGTTTCACGAACGGAAGAAACATCTCGTAAGAAAAGCCACATATTCCTTTTTATGCAGCTTAGTTACGGGACAGGCCAACTGTTTAGTCATCCGGTTTACGGACAATCATTTTATAACGAAGCACTACGTATCCGTTACAAATCACATAAAGCCACTCTCCTGTTTCAGGTGTCACCTTGTATGTAAAGGCCTTTCTTCTCCCGCCGATGATCACCGGGTCGTTATCATTTCCTATGGAATCTTCCGGTTGATCCCCGGATACAACTTCCAGTAACCCCTGCATTACCGAAGAATTTACTTCAAACCGGATGCTGTCTCCTACAGCAGCTTCAATGATACCCCGTGCCGGGTAGAAAGAATGTATCCCTGTTTTTATAAAACCCTTATACCGGAAAGGTGAATAATTAAATTCAGAAAGTGAAGGCGGTTCTTTCAATAATGTCCACCTGATATCTTCAGGATAATGATCAAGTATGAATTGACCAGGAGATGTCAGAAAATACCGGGCATCATACAGGCGGATATACTCGTCGCCCCGCATATTTGTGTGGCCGCTGGCCCATGTTGCATCCAGCAGGAACCAGGCGCTATCAATATATACCGCATTCCATGTATGGTTGGAACCGAAACTTGAACGCCGCCTGTCCCAACCGGTTCGTGCATAGCCGGTAATTACTTCACTTGGGATACCCGCATGATCGCATAATGTTTTAAAAAGCCGGGCATACCCATCGCAAACTGCCATTTTTCGCCGTAGAACTGTTTCAGCAACACGCAGGTTAAGTGGTTTAAGAACAGTTCCTGTATCATCATCAGGCTCCTCAAAAATGGCAGGCATACTTTTGTTTTTTCCTGCAGCCCTTACGTTATAAGAAATATTATCAGTGATCCAGCGGAATATGGACGTCACTTTCTGCATATTGGTCTGGTAGGGTGCTGTTATTTCTCTTACCAGCAATGCAGGTGCAGATGCGTCATATGCCTTAACCTCCCGGTCAATATAAGCTGATGGGATATTACCCTTTTGGCCAAAGCCCGGATAACCCAGCACTGTAATCAGCAGCAGGTTGTAAATCGCTTTCATATTATATCTGTCCGGCAACAACCGTTCTAATTTCCGAAATTATCAGACATCAGACAATACCATCCATCATGATTTTTAATACCCTATATTTGAGGCAAAGCAATATAAAGTCAGGATGACAAAAGATCAAATACTTGATGAGCTTTCCAGCCATACCTACGCGATGCTTAAGCCATCGCCCGTTCATGGTATCGGCGTATTTGCGATCAGGGATATACCCAAGGGCTGCCATGATATATTTTCCAAAGGCCATGGCAAATGGATAAAAGTGCCGATCGCAGAAGTAGAAAGACTTCCCCGGCATTCCAAAGACCTGGTAGAGACATATTGCGTCTTTGATGAAGAAAATTATTTTGTACCGGATTATGGGTTTAAAGTAATGGACATGGTCAATTACCTCAATCATTCCTCTAAGCCTAATATAATTTCGATAAATGACGGGGAAGATTTTGAAGCGTTGTCAGATATCCCTGCCGGCTCTGAGTTACTGATCAATTACGGGCATATTGTAGAGAATATCGAAAAGTATGATTAATGAATCCCGGTCTATCTGATCAGTATCTTCCCGCAACTGCTCCGGGTGATCATACTAAATGGAAGACGGTACAGGAAACTCAGGAAGCGGCCATGCATTTCTTCAGCACAATCGCAATTAACCTTGAGTTGATAAATGAAATCCATTTTGGATATCCATTTTTCTTCTGCAAGAAAAGAACCATAGAGTGACAGATCGGGTGACATAGTGTATTGGATTTGTTAACGAAACAGTGCTTTTAAAGCACCTGCCCGAAAGCTATAAACTGCTTCCTGATTTCCAAAGCGGGGAATTCACAATCTACCCACACTAAGAAGTTGTTCATATGTATAAACAACAGGTAGTATTACCGTTTCAGGAATTTACCTTTCAGCAACTTCTCCATCACTTCGTCTTTCAGGTTGCGGCTAACAGGCACATGATACTGACCAATGCGGATATCATTGGCCTCGATACTATCGATCTTTGCGGCCGCGATGATATAGGACTTATGAGTTTTGATGAATTTGTCTGAAGGAAGGTAGCCCTCCACCGACTTAAAAGTAAGGTAAGTGATATACTTTTTGTCGCCTGTGTGGATCACCACGTAATTCTGCAAGGCCTCTACAAAAAAAATATCCTCATACATTATCTTCACCAGTTTATTATCCGCCTTAATAAAGAAGTATTCCGGCTCATCCGGTTTTGAAGCCAATTCAGCAATATTCTTCTGCCTGACCTCATAAAACTCTTTGGCCCGCATGGCAGCTTTCAGAAACCGGTCGAACGATATGGGTTTTACGAGATAATCCAGTGCATTTAGTTCAAACCCTTCTACTGCATATTGGGGAAATGCCGTTGTAAAAATCACAGGAGGCGGATGCTGAAGGGTTTTAAAAAAGTCCAGCCCTGTTATTTTAGGCATCTGAATATCGAGGAAAAGTAAATGTACTTCTTTGTTCACCAGAGACTCCATTGCTTTGACGGGGTTATCGAATTCACCTGTCAGATACAAAAAGTCAACATCCGCAATATATTCCCTCAGGCCTTTCCTGGCCAATGGCTCATCGTCAATTATTACACAGTTGATCTTCATTGCTTATGCCATTACAGAGATCATGTCCAAAACTTTTTCTCCCAATTGCTGATCTCCTTTTATTTCGTAGCTGTCTGTAATGTCCTGTTTTCTCACACTTTTGGAAAAGAGCTTCCAGGCTACATTCCCATCTATGATCGTCTCGGACAATATATTTTCAAACCCGTTCTTTCCATCCTTATTTTGCCGAAGGACCCATTTCCCATTTTCATTTTCCATCAACCACTCTCCTCCCCCGTGTCCTGTTATCGTTGTCTTTAAAACAGCCCCCTCTTTTCCTGACCCGTTTGCGGCAACCGGCCAGGCTTTCATAAAAATATCAAGAAAAGGATAATAAAGCTGATGTGTCATAATATCCTTATTCCCCAATGCATCCCTGATCTGCTGCTGATGAAGCCACCTTTCTGTATATTCCCTGGCAATATCAAACCAGTTATACGACCTGTTCTCCCCTGCCCAGCTTACAGGATAAGCAGATTCAGCAAAAGGGTCAAGGTTTCGGAATATTTTATATACTTCCTCGTTGGTTGCCTCCAGCAATTCAATGATGATCTGCGGACTTAATCGCTTTGCTGATCTTACCCATTCAGCATTCAGTCCATTCAAGTACTGAACAAGATCATCATAAGAGTTAATAGGATCAGCTACCGAAACAGTCCACCCGTCCCTGTGAACAGCGATACGACGATAGTTACCATCCAGCAAGTGAGCTGCCACATCTTTTACCTTCCATTCCCGGGCTACGGTTTGTACATGCCAGTCTTTAGCCGGTAAATCTTTCAAAAAGGATACGAGTTGACCATTCAGCACAGGGAATAAAGGCACTATGTCTATTGGTGGTTTCATCTGTTTATTGATCTGTTCTTAATTTTAAATTTACCCAATAACTATCTTCCAAGTCTTTTATTTCCAATTCATGTTTTCCCGGGTATAAAAGCTCCAGTCTTCTCTTTACATTATTCAATCCGATCCCGCCATGCTTTTCAGTAGTTCTTTCGGCTTCTTTTGAATTCCCGATAGAAAAATTGAAATGCCCGTTATGCCGTGACATGGCTAATTTGACAAAATTCGTTTCATTTGTTCTGTGAGAAATGTGCTTGAAAGCATTTTCAACAAAAGGTATCAGCAGCAAAGGTTCTATTGAAAACCCTTTTACATCTCCTGTGCAATTAAACTCTACTGAATAATTATCATCCTTCCGGAGTTTCTGCAGGTCAACATAATCTCTCAGATAAGTAATTTCCTTTTCGATGGGGATCTTTGCACCATTCATTTCGTACAACTGGTAACGCAGCATATCGGAAAACTTATGCAATGCTTGTCTTGCCTCGTGGTTCTCTTTGCTGATCAGGAAATAAACAGCATTAAGTGAGTTAAATAAAAAATGCGGGTTGATCTGCGATTTCAAAAAACTCAATTCTGCCTCTGCCTTTTCCTTAGCCATTTCGCTAAGATGCTGTTGTGTTCTGATATAATCGATCACCAGCTTCACCGCTACCCCTGCTGTAACGAGAAAAAAATGAGGGATCAGGTTATCATACACCCTGGTCTTAAAATTGGCTGACGTAATGCTAAACAATGCCGGATTCCCGAGAATACTGCCAATGATCTGCATCTTGCCGTAACTGCTCAGCAATATCATAGCAAGGTAACCAAGACCAAACCATACATATTTCTTTTTATAGAGCAAGGCGGGCACCAGCAGGTAATTGGCCAGGTATATCATCAGTGCAAGGTCACCCACTTTCAACAATGTGACCTTAAAAGCCTTTTCCCGGGTCGAATAGTCCTGGTAACGGAGATAATACCACAGACCAAATACCAGCATCCATATCAAAACGTGGTGCAGCTTATACCGGAAAAAGAATGACTGTTTTCTCATAGCTCAAAATAAAAGTACAAATTACCAATGGTAAAAGAGTTTATACCAATGGCTATTTTGCCTTGACCATCTGTCAGAAAGCTATTTGTCAAGCAGGAACGACCGCCTGTCAAAATCATTTGCGATTCGGTTCAGAAGGGTACAATTTTGACCTGTAAAATACAAATGCCATGCAACGTCCGATCATTCTGCTTCTTGTAACCGCTATGTTCAGTCAGAGCGGTTGTTCACAAAACAATTCCCCTCATTCAAAAGTTAACATAGCTAATCCTGCAGACCTGATAGTAGGCGGCCCCTGTGAAGGTTGTGAAGCCATTTACGAATGTCCTGTTCCGTTCGATCAATTAAATGAAACAGACACTTTACCTGGATTCAATGAAAATGGACCTAAGATAGCAATTAGTGGAGTGATCTATCAACCGGACGGGAAGACGCCGGCCCCTGGGGTCATATTGTATGTTTACCATACCGACCAGAAAGGTATCTACGCAACAAAAGGCGATGAAAAAGGAAGGGCAAAACGGCATGGTTATATTCGTGGCTGGGTAAAGACCAATGAGAAGGGTGAGTATAGGTTTTATACATTGGTTCCTGCTTCTTACCCTAACAGCAATAACCCGAAACATATTCATCCTACGATCAAAGAACCAGGGAAAAGCGAATATTGGATAGATGAATTCGTTTTTGATGATGACCCGCTATTATCCTTCAAAGAAAGAAACAGACTGAATCCAAGAGGAGGTAACGGTGTATTAAGGACGGACAAAAAAGGGGATATCCTTTACGCTATCCGCAATATCGTTCTTGGGCTCAACGTCACAGACTACCCAAAACAATGAGATAATGATGTAAATTAGCCGGATACAAAACTCATGTATATGTATAAAAGATTTGTACCGGCTTTGCTGTTACTGTTTCCTGTCTGCTCTTTTTCTCAAAACAAAATGACTCCTGAATTGCTATGGAAACTGGGAAGAGTTTCAGGTTTGGGCCTTTCGAAAGACGGGAAGTATATAGTTTACTCAGTCAGCACTCCTGACTGGGAGGCAAATAAAAGCAGCCGCAGGTCTTACATTATTCCTGTTGCGGGTGGCCCTCCTGTGTTGATCAGCAAGCCAGATAGTTTATTGAACGATAAAAATATTTCTCCTGATGGTAAAAACGTCCTCAGCAATAAAGAAGTAAAAATTAAAAAGATCAGCGGCAAGGACTACTACCCTGAGCTGACCAAATCGAATGCCTACATTTTTGATAACCTGAACAATCGCCATTGGGATACATGGGAAGACGGAAGCTTTGATCATGTTTTCATGACCCCCGCAGATAAATCCTCCGAAGGAAAAGATATCATGCCGGATGAACCGTATGATTGTCCGCAAAAACCATTTGGCGGGGGTGAAGATTATGTATGGCGGCCCGATGGTAAAGCCATAGTGTATGTTGCTAAAAAGAAGTATGGAAAGGATTACGCTATAAGCACAAATACTGACTTGTACGAATATGAAATCGAGACTGGAAAAACAAAAAACCTTACCGAAGGAAGAACAGGATATGACATTAATCCATCTTACAGCAGCAAAGGAGTATTAGCCTGGATGAGTATGAAAAGGGATGGATATGAAGCAGACAAACAAGACCTTGTTGCCTTTACCGGTCTGGGTAATGCGGTAGTTAACCTTACTGCTCACCGGGATGAAATACATGTAGAAGGTTTCAGGTGGAGCGATGATGGAAAAAAAATATTTTTCTGGGCACCGATCAATGGTACGCTGCAATTATTTGAAGTAATTTATACCGGCGTTACCAAAATGCTTCCTGTCATTCGCCAGGTCACGAAAGGCGATTTTGATATCAATGGCATCCTGGGGCAAAGCGGAAACAAGCTGATCGTTTCCAAAACAGATATGAATCATGCAGCAGAACTTTACTCAGTAGATATTACTGATGGAAGTATGACTCAGCTGACGCATGTCAACGATGAAACATATAACGCTATTGGTTTGTGCAAAACAGAAAGGAAATGGGTGACCACTACTGATGGGAAAAAGATGCTGGTATGGGTCATTTATCCGCCGGATTTTGATGCCAGCAAAAAATATCCCACCTTGCTTTATTGCCAGGGCGGGCCGCAATCTCCATTAACCCAATTCTATTCTTTCAGATGGAACTTTCAATTGATGGCTTCTCAGGGATATATTGTCGTAGCTCCGAACAGAAGGGGGATGCCCGGACACGGGACCAAATGGAACGAACAGATCAGTAAAGATCATGGCGGGCAGGTGATGAAAGATTACCTGTCAGCTATTGATGCAGTAAGTAAAGAGAAGTATGTGGACAAGAACCGCCTCGGTTGCGTAGGCGCCAGTTATGGTGGTTACTCAGCTTTCATGCTGGCGGGTATTCACAATAATCGTTTCAAATCATTTATCGCCCATGATGGCATTTTTGATATGCGCAGTATGTATGGCACCACGGAAGAAATGTGGTTCGTGAATTTTGACTGGGGTGGCCCTTATTGGGATAAGAAAAATGCTGCCGCACAAAGATCTTACAATGAATTCAACCCGATCAACAAGGTAAATAAATGGAATACCCCGATACTGATCATACAGGGTGGTAAAGATTATCGTGTTCCTGTTGAACAAGGATTGCAGGCATTCCAGGCAGCACAGTTGAGAGGTATAAAAAGCAAACTATTATACCTCCCCGATGAGAATCACTGGGTACTGAGTGCACAGAATGCGCTGGTATGGCAGCGTGAGTTTTACAAATGGCTGGATGAAACATTACCTGACCCGGAAAAGATCAAAAAAGGATTCTGAGGTGATTCAAACAAAAAACCATTCCTGCATAGCGGGAATGGTTTATGAGGAACGTGTTCTTGTATCTTTTACACCCTGAAGTGAGCAAAAGCCTTATTGGCTTCAGCCATACGGTGTGTATCTTCTTTTTTCTTGAAAGCGGCGCCTTCACCCTTGCTGGCAGCTACGATCTCGCCGGCTAATTTATCAGCCATACTACGGCCGTTTCTTTCACGACTGTAGCGGATCAGCCATTTAATGCTCAGAGATATCTTCCTGTCCGGACGAACCTCTGCTGGAATCTGGAAAGTGGCACCACCGATACGGCGGCTGCGCACCTCAACAGCAGGAGTAACATTTGCCAAGGCCCTCTTCCACACTTCATAACCGTCTTCGCTGGTTTGCTTGGCTACTTTATCCAAAGCATCATAAAAAATGTTGAATGCACCGCTCTTTTTTCCCTGCCACATCAGGTTGTTGACAAAACGGGTAACCAGTTTGTCATTGAACTTAGGATCGGGTGCTAAAGGGAGTTTCTTTGCTTGTGCTTTACGCATGATTTATTCTTGAATTATCTTATTAATTATTTCTTGGCTTTCTCTCTCTTGGTACCGTATTTGGAACGGCTTTGTTTACGGTCTTTTACACCCGCAGTGTCCAAAGAACCACGAACGATGTGATAACGTACACCCGGTAAATCTTTCACACGACCACCACGGATCAGAACGATGGAGTGCTCCTGCAGGTTATGACCCTCACCGGGGATATAAGCGATCACCTCAACTTTATTCGTCAAACGAACTTTGGCAACTTTACGCAGAGCCGAGTTAGGCTTTTTAGGTGTGGTGGTATATACACGGGTACAAACTCCACGACGTTGCGGACAGCTATCCAAAGCCCTTGATTTGCTTTTAGCCCTGATTATTTCTCTTCCTTTTCTTACTAATTGTTGAATAGTAGGCATTCTGAACCTTTTATTTTTGGGAGGGCAAAGGTAAGGGGCTGAGGTCAAAATGCAAAAAAACCTGAAATCTATTTGCCAAATTTCTTTTGATAAGGAGTTGAAAGGCTCCTTCTTAAACACCTGAAAAGCAACAGGGTTTCGGACTAAGCACCAACTTTCCACATCCAGCCAAACTTGTCCTCATGCTTTCCTTCGCGGATATCATTCAGCCAGGATTTGATTGCCTTTGATATTTTGTAGGTTTCGGGGTCAAACTTCATGATGAAACCCTTGTAATTCAGCTCCTTTATTGGGGCAATAACGGCCGCTGTGCCGGTTCCGAATACCTCTGATACCTTACCGGCATTGTAGGCAGCGACCACCTCATCAATGTTAATCTTTCTCTCTTCTACCTTCACTCCCATTTCTTTTAGTCCTTTCATCACACTATCCCGTGTCACTCCTTCCAGAATAGTACCTTCTTCCAGTGAGGGGGTAATAGCGATTCCATTAATGACAAAAAAAACATTCATCATCCCCACTTCCTGTAACCATTTATGCTCAAAAGCATCGGTCCAGAGAACCTGGTCATATCCTTTCTTTTTTGCCTCAGTAGCTGCCAGCATGCTACCTCCATAGTTTCCGGCATTCTTGGAAAAACCAACGCCTCCCGGGGCAGCACGGGTATATTTTTCCTCTACCAGTATCTTCATCGGATCTACAAAATAGGGGCCCGTCGGACTGAGGATGATCAGGAATTTATAAGTTTCAGATGGCCGTACACCCAATAATTCATCAGTAGAAAACATCACCGGCCTGATATAAAGTGAATGATCCTTTTTGGCTGGTATCCAATTCTTGTCAAGGTTTATAAGCTTATTCATGCCGTCCATGAAGATCTCCTCTGGCACAACAGGCATATTCATCCGCTCAGCCGAACGGTTAAAACGTTTGAAATTATCCTGCGGGCGGAAAATAAAGGCATTTCCCTGCTGGTCTTTATAAGCCTTGATACCTTCAAAAATAGCCTGCCCATAATGGAGCGCAGCCAGAGACGGTTCTAAAAGCAAGGGCTGATAAGGTTTGATCTCCACGTTTTTCCATTCCCCATTTTCATAATCCGCTTCCAGCATATGGTCAGTAAAGTATTTGCCAAACGGTATATTCTCAAGATTGATATCCTGCAATTTACTTCTCTGTATCCTTGTGATCGAAATATCCGGTGCTGCCGTCATAATCATTTATTTTTGATGGCGCAAAGAAACGAAAAAAAGCTAACACTAATTAGTGCTTTCATCATATATGGACCTGAATCAAATACAACTTCCGGCAGCTGCTATTGCTGACCTTTACCGTACTTCACTTATTGAAACCAATGAGGATATCACCCGGTCCGAAGCTGATCCGGTTCCTGCCGTTGTTACAAATCAACAAAAATATCTTGGTGAAAATCAGAAGAACATCCTTGTAGTAGTAAACTATAAAGACGCTGTTTACCTACCGGATGAAGAACTTACTTTCCTGACCAATATGCTGACTGCCTGTAAGCTTAGTTTAGCTGATGTAGCCGTAGTTAACAGAAGTACTTACGAAGAGATGGATCATAAAGTGGCAATAGCGGGATTTAAAAGCAGGATCATATTCCTGTTCGGTATTGACCCCGTTTCGTTTGGTTTGCCGGTTGATTTTCCCCATTTCCAGGTACAGTCATTTGCCAATACTACTTTTCTTTATACACCGAAGCTGGAAGAATGCAGAAACGATGGAGTACTGAAAAGTAAATTATGGGTTTGCCTCCGCCGCATCTTTGGCATTTGATGTTTTCCCCTTACTTTGTTGTTATGAAATTGATATTTGCCACCAATAACCAGCATAAAGCCGATGAGGTAAATGCAGTTGTAGGCAATTCGATACATGTAATCACTCTTAAAGAAGCAGGATTAGAAATAGATATACCTGAGCCGTATGACACCCTGAAAGCAAATGCATCGGAAAAGTCACGGGTCATTTATCAACTGACCCAGGCAAATTGCTTCAGCGAGGATACAGGGCTTGAAGTAAAAGCCCTGGATGGAGAGCCCGGCGTGAAAAGTGCCCGTTATGCCGGTGATGACAGATCATTTGATAAGAACATAGATAAGCTTTTGCAAAAACTACAGGAAAAGCCCGACAAGAGCGCAAGATTCAGGACGGTAATTTCTCTTATTATTGACGGCAAAGAGACATTGTTTGAAGGCATTTGTGAGGGCAGTATCATTGATGAAAAAAGGGGTGTACACGGTTTTGGATATGACCCTGTCTTTATCCCCAATGGCTCCGATAGGACATTCGGGGAAATGACAATGGCGGAAAAGGCCAGGTTCAGCCACCGGAAAAAAGCCATAGAAAAACTGGTAGCATTTTTGAATACCCTTGAATCAATAAATAAATTTTGAGCCACGAACGCAACCATACCATCCCGGAAAGCGACTTAATCAGTGGATGCATTGAAGGTAACCGGCGAATGCAGGAAGAATTGTATCGCCGTTTTTCTCCCCGCATGTACGCTGTCTGCCTCCGCTACGCCGGCAGTTCCGATGAAGCCGAGGATATCTTACAGGAAGGCTTTATTAAGATCTTTAAGAAATTGGATAGTTTCCGGGGAGATGGGTCGTTTGAGGGTTGGATCCGAAGAATATTCGTCAATACAGCGATAGAACATTTCCGCCGCAAACGCTACCTGCAACCGGTGACCGAAAAAGAAGAGAACACTCTTGAAGGCAAAAGCCTTTCAGCCCTGGATGGCCTGGCTGAAAAAGATATTCTTGAATTGGTCAGGCAATTATCGCCCGGTTATCGCACCGTTTTCAATATGTATGTGGTAGAAGGCTACACACATAAAGAGATCGGAGATATACTCGGGATCAGTGAGGGAACAAGTAAATCCCAGCTTTCAAGAGCCAAAGTGATACTGCAGGATATGGTGAAAAAGTTTATAGATCAAAATAGTGACGTGAGGGCAAAATCATGAGCAACCTGAGTGATAGATTATATAACTACGAACAAAACCCGCCTGGCAAAGCCTGGGGTAAGATAGTTGCTGCTCTTGATGAATCACATATTTCCGACAAATTTTCTTCCAAATTATATAATGCTGAAGTTACTCCCCCCGCAATGGCATGGGATAAAATAAATGCTGCGTTAGATGAAAAAATTGCTGCAGGTAAGTTGTACAACGCCGAAGTTTCGCCACCTGCAACTGCCTGGGACAAAATAGCCGGTTCATTAGACGCCGGCCATTCTCCCGTTGTACAATTACCCCGTAAAAGTTTTCCTTTACTCAGGTATGCAGCCGCGGCGGCGGTCATTGGCGCTATTGCTTTCGGAGTAGTAAAATTTTCTGGTCGAAACAGCAAACCTGTCAGCGAAGGCATGGCAACATCTGAAGAGCATAATTCACCGGGCAATCAGGAAAGCATTTTAACCGAGGATAATAGCTTGACAATAAACAACGAGAGACAGGAAAATACTACCGGCGACGCCTCAAACCGCCATAGTGCAATAGATGGCAACATAAAATCATCCCCGGGTAAAAAGGCAAAAATCCGTTATGCTATCAACGATGATATCACACCTGCCGAAGCAATCTATGCTTACAATGAACATACTCCCGGCCTTGCCGATCGTTATGTGATGCTCATGACACCCAATGGCATTATCCGCATGTCAAAAAAATTAGGTGACATCGTTTGCTGCGTTGCCGGCGAAGAACAAACCGATAATTGTAAAGACCAGATCAAAAAGCTGCAGGAAAAATTAGCCACCACTCCTGTTGCTGTGGCCCCGGGTAATTTCATGGATATTTTAAGCCTTGTGAGTTCTCTTAACGAGACCAAACTCTAGTTTTACTTAATTTTATTGCAAAACATTACGATGTCAAGGATCAAAATTGATCTTCCTGAAAACTTTACATTCTCTACTACCATCCCTATTCGCATAACGGATATCAATTACGGTGGACATACAGGAAACGATACTATCTTAAGCATAATTCATGAGGCAAGGATCCAGTTTTTGAAAAGTAAAGGCTACACTGAAATGGAATTTGCAGGTACCGGGATGATCATGGCAGATGTAGGCATTGAATTCAAAAGCGAACTGTTTTATGGCGATGTTGTAATGGCGTCGGTAGCTGTAGCTAACATAAGTAAAATAAGTTTTGATGTGTACTATAAACTGGAAAAAGAATCAGGAGAGAAAAAAATACTCGTTGCTGCTGCTAAAACAGGAATGGTTTGCTATGATTACAAGATTAAAAAGATAGCATCCATACCCGAAGAGGCAAAGAAGAATCTACAACAAATAACCGGCTAAAGATTCCATATTCTCCAACTCTCTTCTGCCTGTATCACCAGCATATCATACCCGTTTTTTATTGCGGCTCCTCTCTCCTCACCTTTTTGCAGGAATAGGGTCCTGGCGGGATTATATACCAGGTCAAAAAGATAATGACGGCTGGTCAAGGCTTCATACGGCAAAGGAGGTGCTTCGTTTACTGCAGGAAAAGTACCTAATGGCGTGGTATTGACGATCAAGGTATGATCGGCAATAACGGCGGGTGTAAGCTGTTCATAAGAATAACTATGAACAGAGGGCTTACGGGAAACATTCCTGAACGTTATTCCCAGTCTTTGTAAAACAAACTCCACTGCTTTGGATGCCCCCCCTGTACCTAACACAAGTGCCTTATGATGATTTGGCTGTAATTTCTCCTTTAGTGACCTTTCAAACCCTGTTACATCGGTATTATAGCCTTTAAGCTTCCCTTCATTTATCCTAATACAATTGCAGGCCTTTATTTTTTGTACCACATCATCTTTTTCATTCAAGAAAGATAATACCTGCTCTTTGTAAGGGATCGTAACATTAATACCGGCGAGGTCAGGATGTTTATCCAGTATGCTATTTAATTCACCAATAGAAGGAATAGGAAAAAGCTCATACCTGCAATCTTTGATTCCCTCATTCTCAAACTTTTCGGAAAAATACCTTTTAGAGAAAGAGTGAGTCAATGGATAACCAATAAGTCCGAAAAGCCGCATCAGGCTTCTTTTTTATCAAGGTATAAACTAAATGTATCACCCCGCAAACCAAGACGCATAGCTTCTAAAGGTATTACTTCTGTAGGAGCGATATTTCCAAGATTCACATTACAACCCAGGAGCTCAATAAAATATAATTGCTGCGCCTTTTGAGGGGCTTCCCAGATGATCTTTTCCCCGGGAATCTGTGTGAGTATTTCCTGAACTAGGCCTTCCCTTACTTCACCCGTGCCGCGGTAAATACCCACGTTACCCGCTTCCCTGGCCTCAGCAATTACGTAAGTAGAGCCAGCGTTCAGTTCCGCTCTCATCAGTTCGATCCATTTATACGGCGGAATAATATGCGCTGCATCTTTGCTTCCCACTTCACTCAATACCGTCCCATACTTTGTCAGTTTTTCTATATAGCCGCATTTCTCTGCATGAGGTATAGTAATAGAACCATCACTTACTTCCATATAACCGATACCATAATCTTTGCATACTCTGACATAATCATCAAACTGGTTACGGATCAGAAATGCTTCGAACAAAGTACCTCCGAAATAAACAGGAATGTCATAAGAACGATAAATTTCGAGTTTCTCTGTAAGGTTAGGCGTCACAAACGAAGTACCAAAGCCGAGCTTTATGACATCCACATGAGGATATGTAACACTCAGAAAGTTCTGCGCCTCATTTACGCTCAATCCTTTGTCCATGACCATAGTGATACCGGAAGTACGCGGCCGTTGCAAACGTTCGGGGATCTGGGATAGATTAAAATTCATGCACCAAATATTTTATTCGCTATTAGCATTTAAAGCCGTAACGATATTTTAATAAACAGCCGCAAAAATAGGGAAGAATAAGGAGTAACCGGCATTGATGTTTATCAGCCGGAAAGCTCAGATAGATTTGTTACGTTTGAATTTTGCCACCACATCAACCACCTGCTGATTTTGCAGGCCCGACGGGTTCAGCTCAATAAATTTTTTTAAAAGCTTCGGTGATTTACCCATAGCACTTTCCAATTGCAGCATAGCTTCTTTTGTTTTTCCGGCGGCCAGCAGAATGGCAGATTTATAAAAAATGAATAACGGCTTATTATTCGTAATCCGCAATGCCGCATCTACCTGCTCCAATGCTTCACTTATAAAATCCGCTTTATAAAGGCATCGCACAAGGGCTTCCCATCCTGATGTATTTTTAGGACGTATCCGGACGACATTAGAAAAATATTGCAGTGCCTCCTTATAGAGTTCCAGCTTCAGTTTACATTCCCCCATCAGCAAATTGTATTCCGGCTGCAGACGATGAATTTTTAAAGCATGATCCAGTTGCTTCATACAGCTCTCCCACTGTTGCTCATTGAAATAAGTGATAGCTATCTTATAAAACAACTTACTATCTTCCTGGTTCAGGTGAGTAGCTTTCCTGTAAAAGAACCTGGCCTGTGCATAATTCTTCAACCGGTCATAACAATGACCTATGGCCTCATAGATCACATCTTCAGGTTTGGATAGTTCAGTGACCTTTTCCAAAGCTTCAATAGCTTCTTTGTATTTTCTCAGCCGTATGTATGCATCGCCCATATTGCGATAGGCATAGTCAAACTTCTCTTCGATAGCTATCGCATACTGGTAAGCATCAATAGCTTTTTCGTACAATTTGA
Source organism: Chitinophagaceae bacterium (assembly GCA_016787135.1). Lineage (GTDB taxonomy): Bacteria > Bacteroidota > Bacteroidia > Chitinophagales > Chitinophagaceae > VBAT01. The sequence continues at coordinate 24,608 of JAEUVK010000026.1, forward strand.
GCCCTTGGTAGGCTGCAGCCAGGTTGAACCAGGCTAATTCATTATAAGGAAACTCATCTATGATCTGTTGGTGAAGCCGGATACCTTCTTCATTACGGCCCGTAAAATCGGTCCAGAAACATATTTTATATAAAGCTTCTTCATTGTTAGGCTCCTGTTCCAGTATCATTTTAAGACAATCGAATACCTTATCAAACTCCTCATAATCGTCATATACATCCGCAAGCTCAAAAAGCAGTTCGAGCTTCTCTTCTCCTTCAAACATCGTCAACGCCTGCTCCAGCAGCGTCACGGCTTTTTCCTGTTGATCAAGAGCCAGGTAAGCATCTGTCTTAAGGATGTAAAGGTTTATGTCTCCGCTATCGAATAATTCCGCTTGTTCAAGCATTTCCAATGCCTTTTGGTATTGCCTGTTAGCCAGCAATACATCTGCCTTTTTTATAAGAAGTGTTGAGGAAAAGGGGAAATGTTCTATGGCAATCTCTGCAGCTTCCAGCGCCTTTACCATATTTTCATTTTCCTCAAAATGGTTGATGATCTTCTCAAATGCTTCCTCCTCAATAAAAGAATGGCTGCGCCCTTGCCTGAGGTTATCGTACTGTTGTAGTAGTTCCCGGATATGTTCCTGATCAGGAGAATGAGGGTTTTCTTTCATTGAATAGGGGTTAGTTTTGGTAAGTTACAGACTAATACACAAAAAAAGAACTGGTATTTAATCTTATGAGAAAATGATTATAATCAACAAGTTAAACGAAAGAAATGAATAATTCCCGTGAGGAGTTTTCCCCAGATGTGCAAAATAGTGAAGTTTTTTTCGCCGGATATGTAACAATTTTAGCCCTTAGCCGTTAAATAAGTATTAAAATTCTGGATAAACGGTTTCATTTAATCCTTCTTTTATTGTTAAATTTGCAGAGCAGTGAAAACTAACTCTTCAATATTATTAAAAATGTTTCGCGGTGCTTCAGTTATCATCATGATGCTGGGTGTTACCGTAGTGGCATTTGCAACATTAGGAGACGGCAAGTCCAAGAATACTAAATCAGCAAAAAAATCATTGCTTTCCAACAAAACCTTAACGAAGCCGGGATCTTTCTCCCTTCAGTCAGGTTATAGCTTTCGGGGAAGCCAGGTTATCAATACACAGAACAGTACATATATTAACCTGAACACAATGGCGAGTTACCAGAAAGGTCACACTACTTATATTGTTCCGTTAAAAAAGAAAGTGATCCTTAACAACAAGATCGTATTCAATCCTAACGAAGCTACCCGTCATTAGTTGCCGCTTGTTCCCACACTCTCTTCATACGTCATAACCCTGTAACCCGATTTCGGGAGATCAAATTTTGCAGTAGGCACTAAATTTAGGTTGACAGAAGAAACAGTATAAGTTACTTTTAATTTTCCCAATGTAGCCTCATACTGCATAGCGAGGCCGGGGAGGTTTTTATTGAGGTACTGAAAGTCCTTATTAACAGGGATCAGTTCTTTTGTAAAATAAACGGTGAATGTGCTGCCGTCAGTGAGTTTGCCCACAGCCTTCTGACAATTATAGCCTGCAATAGTTTTAAACTCATTTTCGTATGTAAAAGTGATACCCTCGTATTTCTTATTAGAGGCTTTCCAGTTCTCTGGGGTCATGGTGATCATGTATTTCTGTTCACCATAATCCTTCAGAATAGTGATGTTGCCACTTTTCCCGTCAACGATCGTGGATTGTGTCCCAAGCGAACTGATCATCTCAGAACGACTGGAATTGCCTTTCAGATAAACCACGCTTGTTGCACCATCCAGCAAGTCGGCTGCCTGCGGCGCGGCATTGCTGGTATTGATGACAATGTCATAAGAAATAGTAGCTTCTGTCAGTTTTTTCTGGCTAATGGCACCGAAAGAAGAGCTCAACAGGACAGCTACCATTGCTGTTTTACTTATAATTCTCATTTTGATCATTACTGATTAGTAATAGAAAGACGTGCCAATTTAACCAATAAGTTGCGTAACAAAAAAAACTGCCCCTCCTGAAAGCGGGACAGTTTTTCCTTATAAATATTTTAACCAGGCTATTTTTTACCTTTTTGCTGAATTTCCTTCATCTTTTTTTGTTGTTCCTGCATCTGCTCCAGCCGTTCCTGCCATTTTGATTTTGTCCTGGGCTTCTTCCTGTTAGCTTCAATTTTAGCTAACAATTTGTCATGATTAATAACATACCGCTGGATAAAGAACTGAAGACCCAGAGTGATGAGGTTGGAAACAGTATAATACCAGGTAAGTGCTGAAGGAAGCGTGTTAAAAAAGAACAACAGGAATACCGGGAATATATATGGCATATATTTTAACACGGGGTTGCTTTGGTCCGGCGTCATGCTCATACTATACAGTGAGATAAAAAAGCTCGTTAAGACCGCTGTGATGTTGAACAAACTTAGGTGATCACCAAGTAACGGGATATTAAATCCAAACTTTATTGGGGCATCAAAAGCCGACAGGTCATGAGACCAAAGAAATTCAGCGCCTCTTAAACCAGTTTCCGCATTAAAGAAACTGAACAATGCAAAGAAGATCGGGATCTGCAACAAACTTGGAATACAACCTGCAAACTGGTTAACACCCGCCTCTCTCATGAATTTCATTTGCTCCATGGCATACTGCTGCTGGTCAGGGAATTTTTCCTTCAGCTTTGCCAGGTCAGGTCTTAATATTTTCATCTGGGCGCTGGTCTTATAACCCGGATACATTAATGGTGAAGTGATCAGACGAATAAAAACAGTCAGCAGGAGAATGGCAATACCCATATTCCCGGTCAAACCTTTCAGGAAGTCAAAGATCGGGAGGATGATATATTTATTCAAGGGCCTCACAAACGAATACATCCCTTGCCCCAGGTTGACCAATTTGTCAAATTTCATATCATATTTCCGGAGGATATGATAATCGGACGGGCCATAATATAAATTGAAGCTTGTCGTCGTTTCAGATGCTATGGCAACCGGCACACGCATATTTGTCGTGGCCTGTACTATGGTTTTCTTTTCATCCGGAGGAACAGACCATTCAGTTTTTCCGGAAGAAAACTTATCTTTCGCTACAAGAAAACTACTGAAAAAGCGCTGACGTACCCCCACCCATTTTACAGATTTATCCCATTCTTTGTCGCTGCGACGGCCTATTGTATGATAATCAAACTCTCCATCTTCAATATACCCGATCTGTGTATTCTGTTTTTCGTAAGAAATAGAAGGCTCCTGTTGTGCGGCAGCATATTGCCACGAAAGGTTCATGATTCCCTGGCTCAACAGCTTATCTGCGCCCTTCAGTTTCACACTGAAATCGATCATGTAATCCTCCGGCTTTACAATGAATTCATGAGTAACGGAAGCCGAGGATATGGTATCAGAAGATGCCAGTGTAAATGAAACGAGAGTACTGCCATCCGCATTTTTGGTCATTACACCGGGTTGAAAATAAAGATTGGATGTTTGTTGTATCTGTCCTGGACCGGTATTAATCGTGTAACCAATTTTATCAAAATCGGATCCGGCCAATTTTACCGACCCGCTATCCATACTTTTGAAATTATTCAGTTGTATCCATTTAGGCTGTCCGCCTTTATTAGTGAAGGCTATTGTAAATACGCTTGTTTTAACCGTAACTACCTGTTCCGTTCCATTAATTGCATCTTTGAAATTACCCGCCTTAACGATCTTATCGGCTGAATCTGCTCTGGCTGAATCTTTTTGCAGTACAACAGGATCAGGCTTTGGCTTTTGCGCATTGGCTATTGAATCCAGCCTTGCCTGCTCCTTTCGGTAAAGTGATTGTTCTTTATTTGTGTAGTAGAAATATCCAAAAAACAACAGCGCCAAGACAACAAAGCCGATGACGGTATTCCGGTCAAACTTCATGAGAGGTAAAAATTTAAAGACCGCAAAGATAGGGATTGTGATGGAGTCGGGAATTATGAGTTCTTGAGTTTTGGATCACTGAAACTCGTAACTCCCGGCTTCCGGTTTTGAACGGCTCATATCATCTCACTCTGCAGTAAAGGGTTCTTTACGTTGGCCTTTTTCTCTGCATATTCCTTTGCTGCCTTGATAAAACCCACAAAGATCGGCTGCGGGTTCTCTACAGTACTCTTTAATTCAGGATGGTATTGAACACCGATAAAAAACGGGTGTTTAGGTAATTCTATGATCTCTACGAGCCCGGTACCGGGATTTTTACCACTGGCTACCATACCCGCATTTTCAAATTGCTCCAGGTATTTATTGTTGAATTCCCAGCGATGACGATGGCGTTCGCTGATCGGCGAATAACCATAGATCCTTGAAGCCAGCGAATTTTCTTTGAGCTCACAGGAATAAGCTCCTAATCTCATAGTACCTCCTTTGGCAGTGATCTTCTTTTGCTCTTCCATCAGGTCAATCACAGGATCCTTGGTATCAGGATCCATTTCCGTGGAATGAGCTTCTTTTAATCCAAGCACATTCCTGGCAAATTCAATGGCAGCCATCTGCATACCAAGACAGATACCAAAGAAAGGCAAACCATTTTCCCTCGCATACTTCACGGCCACGATCTTTCCCTCCACTCCCCTGTGGCCAAAACCCGGAGCTACCAATAATCCATCAAGTCCCGCTAATTTTTCAGCGACATTATCATGAGTAATAAACTCACTGTGTACATTCACTACCTGCACCTGGCACTCATTAACAGCGCCTGCATGTACAAACGCCTCTAAAATGGATTTGTAGGCATCCTGCAACTCAAGATATTTACCAATCAGGCCAATAGTTACTTTACTCTTGGGATATTTTAATTTATCCAGAAACTCCTTCCATTTGCTCAGCTCAGGCTCTTTATAGTCCGTGATATTGAATTTCTTCAGGCAAATAATATCCAGTTTTTCCCGCATCATTAACAACGGCACCTCATAGATGGTGGCAGCATCTGCTGCTTCGATCACGGCCTCCTGTTTGACGTTACAGAATAAAGCAATTTTCCGGCGTAACTCAGGAAACAATGGCTTTTCCGTTCTGCAAACAATTATATCAGGATGCACCCCTTCCTGGCTCAGCATTTTTACACTATGCTGGGTTGGCTTTGTCTTTAATTCTTTAGCTGCTTTCAGGTAAGGGATCAGGGTCAGATGAACAACCAATGAATCTTCTTCCGGGAGCTCCCATTGCAGCTGGCGTACAGCTTCCACAAAAGGTAAACTTTCGATATCGCCTACTGTTCCGCCGATTTCCGTGATCACAATATCGTATCTGCCGTCCTGGCCAAGCTGCAACATTCTCCTTTTGATCTCATCGGTGATATGAGGAACTACCTGCACTGTTTTACCCAGGTACGCCCCTTCTCTTTCTTTGCTGATAACGGTCTGGTAAATACGGCCGGTTGTTACATTATTGGCCTGTGATGTGAAAATATTCAGGAAACGTTCGTAATGACCAAGATCAAGATCAGTTTCCGCTCCATCTTCAGTTACATAGCATTCTCCATGTTCATAAGGATTCAATGTGCCCGGATCAACGTTGATATAAGGGTCGAACTTCTGTATAGTTACCCTCAATCCTCTTGCCTGCAACAGCTTTGCCAAAGACGCCGCAATGATTCCTTTTCCCAAAGATGATGTAACGCCGCCGGTAACGAAGATGTACTTTGCCATATATGGTCAGTTTTTCTGATCAAATAGAAAATAAAAGCAACAGGCCTGACAATACAATATTGTCATTGCTGAAATGCTTTCCAAAAAATCAATAAACTCAGTGAAACATTAGAATCCCCACCCCATTGACCAAGCGGATACTCCAGATAAGGATAAGAGAAAACCAAAGAATTTCCGGGAGGTCATGCAAAGCTAAAAGAATTTTCCCGGCTGCTGAAAAATGATTTAAATGTGTGGGAAAAAAGAGGATATTAATCCCTGATAAACCGGACATAAGGGTAATTATTCTCCTCAGATATCAGCAGTGAATATTTCCCGGGTTCAAGATAATTTATTCCGACTGGGCAACGGAGATCGTGTATTTCAAATTTGCCGACCCCTTCCATGTTAAATTCAAATAAGGGGATACTGAATACCTTATGATGTACCTGATAAAGGCTGGACGCCCCTGCCATCACATTTCCATAACTTCTTTCCCCACCGGTAAACCCGTCTGGTGACGATGAGAAAACTTTGACATCCGTCAATTGCCGGGCGGTTTGGTTATTGACCCTGATCAAGACTGTAGTTTCTGCCTTTCCCTTTGAACAGGACTGAAATAAAAGGCTGGATATACCGGCGAGAATAATCAGTTTCTTCATGATAAGGATTTCTATAAAAATACCGTGAAAGCCGGATCGCTGCAATAGTGAAATTGCTTCTGTATATTTACTGATATAATAAAATTTTCATGAAGCAATTCCTGTTTGTAATCAGCATCTGTTTTGTAACGTCAGCAGTTTTTTGCCAGAAAACGTTCATCTGGTGCGGTACTTTGATCGATGGCATATCCGATGAACCCAGAAAGAATATGACCATCATCATCGAAAAAGATAAGATCACCGGTGTGGAAAACGGGTTTTCCAAAGCCGGAGCTACTGACAAGGTCATTGACCTGAAAACAAAGACTGTTACCCCTGGATGGATAGATATGCATGTTCACATGGAAAATGAAACAAAAAAGGGAAATGTAGCTGATAAATTCATTCAAAACCCTCCGGATATTGCATTCGAGTCTGTGGGGTATGCTAAGGTCACCCTGATGGCCGGGTTCACTACAGTAAGAGATCTTGGCGGAAACGGCGTCAACATTTCGTTGCGTAATGCGATCAACAAAGGATTAGTGATAGGGCCGAGGATATATACCGCCGGAAAATCCATTGCCACTACAGGCGGCCATGCTGATCCGACGAATGGTTACCGTAAGGACCTGATGGGTGATCCCGGACCAAAGGAAGGTGTGATCAACGGACCAGATGATGCTTACCATGCAGTAAGGCAACGATACAAAGATGGCTCTGATCTGATCAAAATAACGGCCACCGGAGGCGTACTAAGCCAGGCAAAGGATGGAGCCAATGCCCAGTTCACTGAAGAAGAGGTAAAAGCCATTGTAACAGCGGCCAAAGATTATGGATTTAAAGTAGCAGCACATGCGCATGGCGCGGAAGGCATCAAAAGAGCTGTTCGTGGTGGCGTCAACTCGATCGAACACGGTACTTTCATGGACGATGAAGGGATGAAACTAATGAAGCAATACGGCACCTGGTATGTACCCACCATTACTGCCGGCAAATCGGTTGGAGACAGTGCAAAAATTCCGGGCTATTATACCGATATAGTAACACCCAAAGCATTGGCTACTGGTCCGCAGATACAAAGAACATTTGCCAAAGCCTATAAAGAAGGTGTAAAGATAGCCTTTGGTACCGATGCCGGTGTATATAAGCATGGACTGAACTGGCTGGAATTTACCTATATGATCGAAGCAGGTATGAAACCCATGGATGCGATCAAATCTGCAACGGCCAATGCCGCTGAATTATTAGGCGAAAAAGAAAGGCTTGGCACTATTGAAATAAATAAGCTTGCTGATATAGTGGCTGTGGATGGTGATCCGCTGAATGATGCAAAGGCCTTCGGCAAAGTGGTGTTTGTAATGAAAGGTGGTGTGGTATATAAACAATGAAATACCCGGAGTTGAAAGTAGCAGCTACCATAATAACCGTATACTTGCTTTTGTTTCTTTCAGCTTCCGGGAATAGCCAGGGAAATAAAGATGAAGATATAGATCTGAGAGAATACCGCCCACGTTTCATTTCATTATCATCTGCTGATATAAAGATCACATCTTCTCTTCCGATAAATGAAATAGAAGTCTTCGATGTCCGTTTTGATACATCTAATATCGGGCTGCTGCAAAATTCGATAAGTGGCAAGGAGAAACTTATACATATAAAAGGAGGTACGGCCCGGGCTGTAACAAACAATTTCAGGTCTGCGATCCCTTTACCTGATCCAGGAAACGAACCCCTGACAATTGCCCTCAGTTGCTTTATAAAAAAACTATTCATTTCGGATAACATATACATTGATGACGGTCATTCTGTAAGTTCTTCCGGCCCTTCGTTTGAGATCAAAAGCGGAGCCATGTTAATTCTTGAGTTTTATGCAAAACAGAACGGCAAATATTTACCTCTTTACCGGTTTGATTCAACAGTAGCCGGGCAAAAAGACATTTTTCACCATGGCGAGAGTTACCTGTCAGAAATACTTATTGCAAGCTTAAGAAAACTGAAGTCGCTGAATTGGGAAAAGCTATCATCATCTGCCAAATTCAGGGATATAAATGAAATCAACACTTACAATAATGTGAGATTCCAGTTGCCAATCCTGAAAGAGACAGTCAAAAAAGGGATTTATTTGCGGTTTGAGGATTTTAAGAAGAATAAACCGCTTGATACGGCCTTTACTGTGGAAAAAACGAAACGGGGAGATTTTCTTTATATCAGAAACAACAAAGGTGAAGACAAACTGCAAACAGAATTATGGGGCTATTGTGACGGGAAAGATGCCTATATCTATTCTGCTGAAAATTATTTCAAACTATACAGGTACGATAACACCTTCATGATTTACGGCGCAAAGGACTTCACAAGCGTAAGAAAACTTCGTCTCAATTTCGGCCTGCTGGACATGGCGATTCCCAATTCCAACTATGCAAAAGCCAAGACCGTAAATTCCTATAAGCTTGAATTCAACCTCTTTCAGCTTGATATGGATAGCGGGGAACTTTATTAATCTTTCGCAATCTTCTTATAACTCGCTACAATACCCCGTATCAATGAAGAACTGAAACCCTGGTGTTCCATTTCATTAAGACCTGCTATGGTACAACCTTTAGGAGTCGTCACTTTATCTATTTCCTGCTCAGGATGTGTACCTTTTTGCAGCAATAACTCCGCAGCGCCTTTTACCGTTTGTGCAGCTATCAGAGATGCGGTTGGTGCATCAAAACCGATCTCGATACCGCCCTGTATATTCGCCCGGATATAACGCATGGCATATGCCGTGCCACAAGCCCCGAGAATAGTAGAAGCTTCCATCAGTTTTTCATCAATGGTCACCACCTTGCCCAGTGTACCGAATAATTCATTTACATATTTTACATCAGCAGCCTCTGCATCTTTACTCGATATACAGGTCATACTCTCCTGTATGGCAATGGCGGTATTGGGCATGGCCCGGAAAAGAGGTGTTTTCTTTCCAACTACACTTTCCATATCGGCTATGGTAACTCCCGTCACTACAGAGATCAGTATTTTCTTCCCTGCCAGTTCTTTCTTCACGGAGGTCAATACTTCTGAAACCTGGTAGGGCTTTACAGCCAGAATGATCACATCAGCTTTCTTAACGGCAAGATGATTATCTGCTGTTACCTCCACCCCTTTGTCGCCCAATGAGCGGAGGGTGGACGTATTTCTTTTCGTCACGATCAGTTCCGGTGCTTTACTGAATTTACTTTTTAACAGACCCTCTGCTATAGCCGATCCGAGATTTCCTCCCCCTATGATGGCGATCTTTCTGCCCATATATCAAATTATTTCCTGTAAAGATACGTTGCGGAAAACTGTACCGGTAAAAGATAAAAAATTATTACCGGCCACAATCTGAAAAATCTGCACTAACGCACATGTACTTAAATAATTCAGATCGGATAATCAAAAACAATCCCCTGACCTATTCCTGGTGATTTTCGAAAACGAAGAAAGAGCGTTTTGTCAAAAAACAGGATGCTCTTTTGATTAGTAGTACTTATGGCCTGACAGGAAATTCTTTACATAATCTTCCACCCCTTTCTCCAAAGACCAGAAGTCCTCTTTATATCCCGCCTTTCTTAATTTATTCATATCTGCTTCGGTGAAATACTGATATTTGTCCCGTATGTCAACAGGTGTATCAAAGTATTCTATATTTACTTTTTTTCCCAATGCAGTAAAAATAGCAGAGACCTGGTCATTAAAGGATCTTGCTTTACCTGTTCCTAAGTTGTAAAGACCGGATCCAGGTACTTTGCCCGGCTCTGTACTTTTCTCCATGAACCAGTAGCAAACCGCCACCACATCATTTACATAAATAAAATCCCTGAGTTGCTCGCCGTCTTTAAAATCAGGCCGATGAGAACGGAACAATCTTACTTTACCTTTTTCCTGTATCTGATTAAAGGCATGAAAAATCACACTTGCCATTCTGCCTTTATGGTATTCATTCGGCCCATATACGTTAAAGAATTTCAGCCCTGCCCAAAATGGTGGTGCAGCATTTTGCTGAAGCGCCCATTTATCAAACTCATTTTTGGAAACACCGTAAGGATTCAGCGGCTTCAGCTTATCGAGTATCTCATGTGAATCTGAATAGCCAAACTCCCCCCCCCCATACGTAGCAGCTGATGACGCATACACCAGGGGTATTTTCTTTTCTGCACAGAACTTCCACATCTTTTTGGAATATTCCACGTTCAGTTTTTCATGAATAGAATAGTCAAACTCTGTAGTATCTGTTCTGGCGCCGAGATGAAAAACGAAGTCAATGCTTACCTGATTCTCCCCTATCCATTTAAAAAGCTCTTCTCTTTCAACCTGCACATGGTATTTCTTGCTCTTGTAATTATCCAGCTTATCGCTCCTGCTGAAATCATCGCTGATAATGATATTGGAGTACCCTTTTTTATTCAGGTACCCCACCATGCAACTGCCGATAAAGCCGGCAGCGCCTGTAACTAGTATGGCTGATTGTTTATCCATGCAGAAGAGCGGGATTTTTTAGAAGGAAAGCCTGATCCTGAGAAACAAGGCAAAAAGCAGGATGGTCATTACCAGCATTCCCACATAGTTACTTTGCTTTTCTTTGACTAAGGATGAAAATTTTTCTTTAGAAAATAAACTCCTGACCGCAGCACCTAAGTAATTAAAGAAGCCACCGGTTATAAAATCAATGAATTCATCCAGGAAATTCTTCATGTTGATCAGATAGCGCTTAAAGCAGAACCTGCTGTTTCTTTGGCCAGATAATTCTCTATTGCCGTATCATATTCTTCTTTCCACCAGTCTATCGTGCCCCAGAAATCCCCGTCTATTACTACCTCTCCTGTCGTTACCACCCCTATCTTCTCAAAAGGCAGATCGCCAAGGGCCGCTTCAAACTCTTTTACTCTTTCCAATTCTACACTTACCAGAACACGGCTTTGCCCCTCGCCAAACAACCAGGCATCTTTACGGCAACTGTTATTGGTGATCACGGAAAAACCAAGTTCCCTGTTAAACCCGCTTTCGCATAAGGTGACAAACAAACCGCCTTCACTTACATCATGTGCAGATAAGATCAGTTTCCCGGAAATCAGCTGACGTAACTTTTGTTGAAGTTTATACTCTTCTTCCAGATCAAAGTAGGGAGCAGGTGAATATTTTACCCCATTAATGTTATGCAGGTATTCAGAACAATTAATATCGCTGGTCATCTTACCCAATACATAAAGAACATCTCCTTCATTTTTATAATCCAGTGTCATCTTTTCATCAATGTTTTCCAGCAATCCCACCATACCAATAGTCGGAGTTGGGTTAACGGGACCGTCGGGATTCTGATTGTAAAAGCTTACGTTACCCCCAGTGACCGGCGTATCAAACTTTTTACAGGCTTCTCCCATACCTTTTACGGCATGTACGAACTGGTAATACACTTCGGGATCATACGGATTGCCGAAGTTCAGGCAATTGGTTACCCCTAATGGCAGGCCGCCGCTACAGACTATATTTCTTGCTGCTTCGCTGACTGCGATCATAGCTCCTGTGAAAGGATCTGCAAACACATAGCGGCTGTTGCAGTCTGTTGTTACAGCAATTCCCTTCTTTGTTCCTTTTACCACCACTACAGATGCATCTGAGGGTAGATTGGTGGATGAATTCACCGTACCTACCATGCTGTCGTATTGGGTATATATCCAACGCTTGGATGCAATTGAAGGCAATTTGATGATCTGTTCGGCAATAATTTTAAAGTTACCCGGCACCTCTACTTTTGACAAGTCGAATTCTTTTATCTTATTGAAGTACGCCGGTTCACGATATTCCCTTTCATATTGAGGAGCACCTCCACCTAATACAAGATCATGTGCAGGAAGTGAAGCTTCCAATTCTCCATGCATGTAGAAATTGAGGATGCCATCATCTGTTACTTCCCCGATCACTGAGCAAGGCAGGTCCCATTTATCAAAAACTTTTTGTACTTCCTGTTCCCTTCCCTTTTCGGCCACCAGCAACATTCTTTCCTGGCTTTCGCTAAGCAAAAGCTCCCATGCTTTCATGTTTTTTTGCCGGGTAGGTACCTTATCCAGATCGATCCGCATCCCAGCTTCACCTTTTGCACTCATTTCTGATGTTGAGCAAATGATCCCGGCTGCCCCCATATCCTGCATTCCAACTACAGCGCCTGTTTGTATCACTTCTAAACAAGCTTCCAATAATTTCTTTTCCTGAAATGGGTCACCTACCTGCACTGCGGGAAGGTCCTGTGCGCTTTCTTCAGTGATATCAGCGGAAGCGAATGATGCGCCGCCAATTCCGTCTTTACCAGTAGCGCTGCCAACAAACATGACCGGGTTACCGGTCCCTTTTGCGGTTGCAGAAACCGTTTCACCGACTTTGACAATACCGACACTCATCGCATTCACCAGGGGGTTTGTATGATAGCATTGATCAAAATATATCTCTCCCCCGACTGTTGGTACGCCAAAACAATTTCCGTAATGACCAATTCCATGCACGACCCCTGAAAGCAGATGCTGTGTTTTATCTTCTTCCAATTTTCCAAACCGCAGAGAATTCAATGCAGCAATGGGTCTCGCACCCATAGTGAAGATATCCCTGTGTATTCCACCAACACCGGTAGCTGCACCCTGGAAGGGTTCGATAGCGGAAGGGTGATTATGTGATTCTATTTTAAATACTACACCTAAACCATCCCCGATGTCCATCAGCCCTGCATTCTCCTCACCGGCTTTCACCAGCATCCTGCCGCCTTCTCTCGGTAATGTTTTAAGCCATTTGATCGAATTCTTATAACTGCAATGCTCGCTCCACATACCGGAGAATGCACATAACTCGTTAAAATTCGGCGTACGTCCCAGTTTTTGTTTTATCAGTTCAAATTCTGCTTCGGTAAGACGGAGTTGCTGTGCTGTTTTACTGGTTACTTCCATGAAAAAAATTGTGATGATGAAGAGCTACAAAGCTAAGGAAATGTGAGCTACGAAACCGGGGACCGGATAACAGACTTCCGGCTTCTGTCTCTGACTTATGGCTAATAATACTTATTTTGCAAGTTTAAAAACCGATCCTTGTTGGAGCACCTGCTGTTTGTCATCTATCTCATTTTGTTTGCCTGGCTGGTTACAAGGGTTAAATTCTTTACCCGTTCCGGGCTGACCAATTCGCAACTGGTAATTCTATTCCTGCTCAAAGTAATGGCGGGAATTTTTTATGGCTGGATGGGCCTGTATTATGGCAACCTTGCACAAATGGTGGATACATGGCTATTTCATCATATAGGTTTGACAGAGTATCAACTATTATATACTGATCCCCACGCATACCTGACCAATATCTTCCACAATCCTTATGCAGGAGGGCTTGATAACTTTTTCGGCTCATCCAATTCTTATTGGAACGACCTGAAGAGCAACATTTTTATCAAACTTCTTTCGATATTCAATATTTTCAGTTTCGGGCATTACTATGTCAACGTCATCTTCTTTTCTTTTCTTTCTATGTTTGGCCCGATGGCGGTATTCCGTGTCATGAACGATGCATTTCCGGGAAAACGAATAATTATTCTCCTGACCCTTTTTCTCATTCCGTCATTCATTTACTGGACAAGCGGGTTGCATAAAGAGGGGATCATTTTCACTGGAATCAGTCTTATCATTTATCATTTATACTTCGGATGGAAAGAAGGCCATTATTCATATAAAAGATGGATACTGATCATAGCCGGCCTGCTTATATTACTGATCCTCCGTAATTTTCTGCTTACTCTGGTCATCCCTGCAGTGATCGCATGGTTACTAACTACTCATTGGCCCAAATCCGGGTTAACGATTTTTATATCAGTTTACCTGTTTTTTGGAATAATATTTTTTAACGGCAGGTACATCAGTGAAAGATTTGATTTTCCCAAGGCAGTAGTTGATAAACAACAGGCATTTTTACAGTTACAAGGTGGCGGCTCTACCATACCGATCAAGAAACTGGAACCGAATTTTATAAGCTTTTTGAAAAATGTTCCCCAGGCTATCACTTTATCGGTATTAAGGCCATATCCGTCTGACATACGGGACCTATTGACGCTTGCTGCCTCCCTGGAAATCAGCTTGATGCTACTTTTATTTTTGTTGTTTCTTTTTTTCAGAAAAAAGAGCCCGGATGTTTCAAAAAATACGATTTACCTCTTCCTTTTTCTTTCCTTTTCCATCATGTTGGCTATTGGGTTCAGTGTGAACAACCTCGGAGCCATAGTACGGTACAGAAGTATTATTCTGCCTTTTTTGATCATCCCAACGGTAGTACAAACCGATTGGAAGAAGATCGCTGCCTTTTTTACAAAAAATAACAAGAACAACCAACCAACAACAGCAACATGATCAACTATCCTGACGTAGTAAAAGCTGCCTGGAAGGGTTATGACCCATCAAGAACTATTCGTAGCATTGAAGATATCAGCCCGATGGTGTCCACCAACCATGTCTTCAAAATCACGTTCGCTGTTGAGGATTTTATTATAGCTAAACTTTCTACATTCGGTAAGTATGAGCACTTTAAAGAAGATCATCGTATCATACATTCATTAAGCAACAATCTTCTTTATCCATTTGAAAACCTGCTCGCCAAAAGCCTCTTGAAGAATAACAGGGTCTATACATATCGCTATAGAAAAGGAAAAATAGATGCCTGGGTGGTATTTTATAACCCAAGTCGTGTGATGCAGCGTATGCCCCGGCGATTACAGGAAGGGCATATCCGGAATTTCGGTCGGCAGATCGCCAAATTCCATCTGGCGTGTAGTCGTATCAGGAATGTAATACCCAAGAGCAGCAAGACCTTAAGAACAGATATAAATGACCTGCTTGAACAATTAGAAACCAATGAGAAACGATTCGGAAACAAAGAACAAATATCTCTGATTAGGCACCATTGCGAACAGTTCCTGAAAAACAGGAATAAATGCAATGCTGGTAGCTTTGAGATCATTCCGGTTTTCATAGACTGGAACATCGGAAATTTTTCTGTAGTCGATAATTTTCAGTTATTCAGCCGCTGGGATTACGATTGGTTCCGGATGAGCAGCCGTATGCTTGACTTTTATTTTTTCAGCCGGGTGGTAAGTGATGTGGGAGATAAGAGTGTCTGGAGTTACGTGATCGGCCCGCTAATGGAAGACAGGTTCCTGCTCTTCCTCAGCGAATATCACAAGATCAACCCGCTTACTGCCGATGAGATCCGTTTCCTGCGGGAAGTTTATCGTTTCTTTATCCTGATCTATGTTATCAAAAATGGTGTTTATTTCTTCAGCGAACAGTATGCAAAAAAATTATACGCGGAAGCGCTGGAAATTTATCTTCCGTCTGTGGACAGGGATTTTGATCCTGAAAAAATTATTGATTACTTAAAGATCAGAGGCTGATTTAAATAATAACAGGTATGACAGACTTTAAATCATTACTGGAAGGCTACAAGGTTATTTTTTTTGATGCGTATGGTGTAATAAAAAATTACAAAGGGCTGATACCGGGCATTGAAAAAACATTTGACTGGCTGAATGAACAGCAAAAGTCTTACTATATTATTACGAATGATGCAAGCCGAAGCCCTGACCTGCTGGCCGCTTCTTACAATAAGAATGGCCTGCTGCATATCACGCCGGACAAGATCATTTCTTCGGGAATGCTGGCTAAGGAATTCCTGGATCTGAAAGTAAAGAAGGGCCTTGTCGCTTATCTCGGTACTGAAGATTCAGCTCATTATATTGAGCACCCTGGTCTCGATACATTGCCTCTTCAGCAAATGAATGAGGACAACATCAATGATATTACCGCACTTGTATTGTTGGACGATGAAGGATTTGACTGGATGGACGGACTGAATAAAGCAGTAAACCTCCTTCGCCGGAGAACCATCCCGGCTATTATTGCTAATCCTGACGGCGCCTATCCTATGTCAAAAAGAGATGTGGGAATTGCTATTGGTGGTCTTGCATATATGATCGAAAAGATCACAGGCAGAAAATTCATACGTTTCGGCAAACCGGACTCGCAGATATTCATGTTTGCCTGGGAATATATCCTTCCTTTTCATCCGGGCATTACAAAGAGAGACATACTGATGGTCGGAGACACCCTTCATACCGATATACTCGGTGGTAATAAGTTTGGCCTGGATACAGCCCTTGTATTGACCGGCAACCTCCTTCCCGAGGATCATGAGACCCGCATTATGGCCACCGGAATCTCTCCCACCTTTATTTGTGAAACAGCAGTATTATAAACGAATTATACAAAATAATAATTCAAATAATTTCATCCATTTTATTCAAAATAATGGTTGTTAGTTTAAAATTATTCACTTTTTTTGAACTTATAGCCCCGTTTATGCCATTAATTCAGTAAACTTGCAAAGTATTATTAATTTATAAAACAACCCCTTCATTAATTATGGCAGTAAAGCTTGAATACATTTGGCTTGACGGTTACAAGCCCACCCAGAGCCTTCGTAGTAAAACGAAAATTGAAAAAGAGTTTAGTGGTAAGCTGGCTGACCTACCTATGTGGAGCTTTGACGGTTCATCAACTGAGCAGGCGCCCGGTGGTTCTTCTGACTGTTTATTAAAGCCAGTTTTTGTTGTACCCGACCCCCAGCGTAAGAACGGATACCTCGTTATGTGTGAGGTTTTGAATGCAGATGGCACTGCTCACGATTCAAATGGCCGTGCACATATTGATGACGATGATAATGATTTTTGGTTTGGCTTCGAACAGGAATATTTTCTTTGGAATAATCAGACCA
This sequence comes from Chitinophagaceae bacterium, assembly GCA_016787135.1. Taxonomy (GTDB): domain Bacteria; phylum Bacteroidota; class Bacteroidia; order Chitinophagales; family Chitinophagaceae; genus VBAT01. Next base: position 41,714 of record JAEUVK010000026.1, read on the forward strand.
ATAAACCTCTTGGTTTCCCTGCTGGTGGTTTCCCCGCACCTCAAGGGCCTTATTATTGTTCTGTAGGAGCTGCTAATTCATATGGACGTCATATAGTGGAAGAGCACCTTGATGCATGCCTTGAGGCTGGTTTGAATGTGGAAGGTATAAATGCAGAAGTTGCAGCCGGTCAATGGGAGTTCCAGATCTTCTCGAAAGGTGCTAAAGAAGCCGGAGATCAGATATGGGTAGCCCGTTACCTCCTGGAAAGAATTGGTGAGAAATATGGGGTTTCTGTCAACTGGCATTGTAAGCCTCTTGGCGCCCTTGACTGGAACGGAAGCGGTATGCACGCCAACTTCTCCAATAGCTTGTTAAGAAATGCCGGCAGCAAAGCCATCTTTGATAAAGTATGTGAGTCGTTCCGTCCTGTTGTGAAAGAACACATCGAAGTATACGGGGCCGATAACCATCTCCGCCTGACAGGTAAACATGAAACAGCCAGCATTCACGATTTCAGCTATGGTGTTTCTGACCGTGGCGCCTCTATCCGTATCCCGGTAATGGTTCCGGCCAAAGGCTGGAAAGGATATCTGGAAGATCGTCGTCCTAACTCGGCGGCTGATCCTTACAAAGTAGCGGCACGTATCATCAAGACCGTAAAAGCAGTGAAAGCATAATTGCATTTATTGTCAATAAGTATTTTATCCCTTCCGTCTTTGTATGGAAGGGATTTTTTTTCTTTGCCAAAAGCTAACAAATATGTCACTCCGATTCAATGCACTGGATAAACTGACTGCCAACGGAAATATTGAGGTAGCCACCACTCCAAAGATTACAGGTATCTTCGCCACTAATGTATTCACCCTAAAAGTTGCCAGAGAATTCCTGAGCGATGAAGCATATAAAAGCCTGGTCAATTCTACCCGATCCGGACAAAAGATCGACAGAACCATTGCCAACCAGATTGCCAGTGGTATCCGATCCTGGGCCGAAAGTAAAGGAGTTACCCACTTTACCCACTGGTTTCAGCCATTGACAGGTACCACCGCCGAAAAACATGATTCATTCTTTACCATAAAAAGCGACGGCACTCCCATTGAGCAATTTGAAGGCGATGCATTGATACAGCAGGAGCCGGATGCATCTTCATTTCCGAGTGGAGGTCTTCGTGCCACATTTGAAGCAAGAGGCTATACAGCATGGGATCCTTCCTCTCCTGCTTTCATTATGGAGATTGGTAATGGTAAAACATTGTGTATCCCTACTATTTTCGTTTCCTATACCGGTGAGTCGTTAGATTATAAAGCACCGTTGCTGAAAGCAGTGGAAGCATTGAATAAAGCAGCCGTAGATGTCTGTAATTATTTTGACAAGAATGTAAGCCGCGTCACCCCTACACTGGGATGGGAACAGGAGTATTTTGTAGTGGATGAGGCTTTGTTCAATGCCCGTCCCGATCTTGTCATGTGCGGACGGACTGTATTTGGCCACAACTCTGCCAAGAACCAGCAACTGGAAGATCACTATTTCGGTTCCATTCCCGAAAGAGTATATGCCTATATCAGAGACTTTGAAACCGAATGTTATAAAGTGGGCATTCCACTTCGTACAAGGCATAACGAAGTAGCCCCGGCGCAGTTTGAATGTGCTCCCATTTTTGAAGAAGTAAGTGTGGCCGTTGACCACAACTCTCTGTTGATGGACATTATGGATCGTGTGGCTCGTCGTCATAAATTAAGAGTGTTGTTGCATGAAAAGCCATTTGCCGGGATCAATGGAAGCGGCAAACACAACAACTGGAGCATGAGTACAGATACTGGTGTGAACCTGCTGGCCCCGGGAAAAACACCAAAAACCAACCTGATGTTCCTTACATTCTTTGTGAACACCATCAAAGCAGTACATGATTATGCCGATATCTTAAGAGCATCCATTGCATCTGCCCCCAACGATCATCGTCTTGGTGCCAATGAAGCCCCGCCTGCCATTATCTCCGTTTTTATTGGTCAATACCTGAGCAAAGTACTGAGTGATGTAAAAGAGAGAGTGAGCAGTAAATTCGATGAGCAGGATGAAAGCATGCTGAAGATAGACATTCACAAAAGTATTCCTGAGTTGCTGATGGATAACACTGACCGCAACCGCACTTCTCCATTTGCCTTTACAGGCAATAAATTCGAGTTCCGTGCTGTAGGTTCTTCTGCCAATTGTGCGAACCCGATGACCGTATTGAATACCATCATGGCAGAAACACTGAAACAGTTCAAAGAAGAGGTAGATAAACTGATAGAGAAAGGCGAAAAGAAAGAGATCGCCATCATGCATGTGATCCGTGAGTATATTGTAGAAAGTGAAAAAGTATTGTTTGAAGGTGATGGCTATAGCGCCGCATGGGAAAAAGAAGCAGAGAAAAGAGGGTTGCCTAATGTAAAGACCACACCGCTTGCCCTCGATGCAATGATCACTGATAAAGCCAAGATCTTATTTGAAAGCAACGAGATATACACACACGAAGAACTGGAAGCCAGGCATGAAATAGAACTGGAACGTTACATTAAAAAAGTGCAGATCGAAAGCCGTATCATGGGCGAACTGGCCACCAGTCACATACTACCTCCGGCGATACGCTACCAGAATTTATTAAGCAATAACATCAAAGGATTGAAAGAGGCCGGCTTGCCCGAATCGGCTTACAGTAACCAAAAACAGATATTAGACAAAATATCCGAACATATTAATAAAGCCAGTGACATGGTAGAAAAAATGATTGAAGCGAGGAAGACCTGCAATGCGATGACCAATACCCGCACAAAAGCTATCGCTTACCAAAGCCAGGTGAAAGATACTTTCTTTGATGAGATACGTTATCATGTTGATAAGCTGGAGATACTGGTTGATGACAGGGAATGGTACTTACCCCGATACCGGGAGTTATTGTTCCTGAGATAGAATTTTCAATAGGCAATAGGTCAACAAAGACTATACGATTTCTGAGAGGTTTACTAATTGGCCTATTGCCTATTTATATACCGGCGATAACCATTTCTCTGCAGGAAGATATTTACTGGCACTGGCCCACCTGATTCCTCGTTTTAATATTTCAATAGCCTCTGGCACAGCAGTGATATGATCAAGATTATGACCCAGTGATGTATAGAATATCCGGCCCTTACCGTAGCTTTTCTTCCATATCACAGGCATTATACAGCCATCAATCCACGAATTGATTGCACCATTGAAACGGGTAGTGGCCAACACTTTTACATTGGGATCAACATGCATATAGTATTGTTCACTGTGCATGGCAAAATCCTTCAGCCCTTTTGTCACTTCATCTTTATGATTCGAGATCCTGACACTGTAATCGATTACCCCCCCGGGATGTGCCACCCATTGCCCCCCTGTCATATACTGGTATTCCGTATTATTGCGGAATGCATCACACATACCCCCGTGCCAGCCGGCCATACCTGTACCGTTGAGCGAAATGGCATCAAGCAAACCCTTCTCCTGCTCTTTAGTGATCTGAGACATGGTAGCGATCTGCAATACGAGGTCAATGCTATCCATCAAAGTCTTATCCGCGTAGGGATCAAGCGTAGCAAACACATTTACTTCTGCCCCACCTTCTTTCAGCCAGGTTACCAGGTAATCACGAAATTTCTCCGGCTCATGACCGGGCCAGCCGCCATAAGTAAACAATATCCTCTTTCCTTTCAGAGAAGGAAGTTCCTTTACTTCTTCTGATTCTTCCTGTCCGGCAGCAAGCCCTTTAAAAGACAATAAGGCAGCAGAGCCTGCCGCAAAAGTTTTCGATAAAAAGGAACGGCGATTATTCTTTGCCATAATGCAGTATGCTTGAGTGTCCAAGATAATGGAATTTTCGTTGAAAGAAGATGACCTGCCTTTGCGAAATCGTTGACTAGCTAACAGAAGTAACGAGTACGACACAATGGACGATGAATAGTAGTCAAGAGCAAAGCCATAAAAAACTATCCTGCATTCTCGATGTCGTTATTAAAGCTGATCGTAACCGGTAAAGAAGAACCGGGGAAAGGCACCCATTGCTCCCTGACACTATCGTAAAGTTCGGCTGCATTTACATCCGGGAAAAGTTTGTAATCGAATTTGGAGAAACCGCCAGCAATATAGCCGGGATAGTAATAGTGTTTACCTGTCTCAATTGCGTAGTTGATCTTCAGGAGCATCAGGTATTTACCTGGGCTTTTGCTTTTATATTCCGGATGATAGAAATTTAAAATACCTGCCATACTATTAAACCCGTTATCAAAGATGCCGGCAGCGATCAGCCTCCCTTTATCCCTGACAGTGATCAGTTGCGTATCGTAGATATTGGCAATATCACCGTCGAGCAAATTACTCTCCACAGAAGGCGATGTTTCAAAATCAATATTAGCCTGGTATATACTGTATAATGCTTCCAGTTCATCTGTAAGCCGGAAATGCTGAATAGCGACTGTAAACTCCTTGTTGGTAGCCAGCAGGCGTTTTTGCTTTTTGCCAAACTTTACTTTTCTTATATCAAAGCGCAACCAGAACACAGGATGTATCTTTCCTTCCACTGGTATGAAGTCGGTAGTAAAGATCGTTTGCCCCATGCGGAACCAGCCTTTAGCCAGGTATTCGTCCAACTCGTGGCCCACCATCTCCAGCGGAAAGTGTATTGCTTTGATCATTCACCTTATTACCTTTTGTAAAAATAATGCGGGATGCTGTAAAAGCATAACTACATTCTATAAACGGCAGGCTGCTTTCCTTACCGGCATTCTAAATCTGTAAATAAGGGATGACGGTTCATTCGCCGGTATGATCAACTCATTACACCGGCTTGCCCTGTCTGTATGAAAAACCTGATATTAGCTTTTCAAAAGATCTATACCATGCAACAAGTATCTTCTTTTTCTACTACAAGACTGATCGCCCTTGCCATTTTTAGTTGTTTATTTTTTACCGCAAAGGCGCAAAGGGAAGTGCTATATTATAAGAACGCACCGGATGGATTCGCTTCAGCAAAAATACCGAAGGCGTTGCTGCTAAAAGACATGCAATACTGGCAAAAAGTGATGGAAGAAAGCCATGTGAACCTTTATCATGCGATCAGCAAAGAAGCGCTCCAGCAACTACAGGAAGATATAATTAAGGAATTGCCTGACAGCGTTACACATTTCCAGGCAAGTTTTGCCATCAGCCGGCTGATTGGTTCATTAAATGAAGGCCATCTCGGCTTTGCCAGCGACAGGGTGAGTGATAGTTTGTATGCGTACCAATGTGTACGCTTCCCTTACCTTATCCAGGAAATTAATAACGGTGCTTTGATCGTGCAGCGTGACCTGAGCAGTGGTAATAAATTACCTCCTTTGAGCCGCATTATTGAAATAAACAACAACCCTGTTGAGCAACTCTATAAAAAATATGCGTCATTCAATGGCGGTCTTGAACCCTGGAGAAAACTAATGGTAAAAAATAATATCCGCAAGCTGCTGTACATGGATGGCATCGTGAGCCCGTTTACAATTAAAGCGATTGTAAACAATGACACCATACAATTCATTACCGATGGCTATACCCGTCAACAGGCGGACAGCATTTCAAAAGTACTGTCTGCAGCGACTACCCCTTTTCTCCCTTTCTCACTGCAATTCACGGATAATAATATCGCTTTGATCGGATTCAATACGATGAGCGGCTCATTGCGTGATTCATTTTCCGTTTTTCTTCGTCGTTCATTTGAAGAGATACAACTAAGAAATGCCGCAGGTGTGATCATTGACCTGCGTAAAAATGGCGGTGGAGACAGCGGTCTCGGCGATACACTGATCAGCTATATATCAGGAAAGCCCTATCGTAATACAGCCGGTATGAAAATGCGCATCAGCCAACACAGCAAAGCGCTTACTGAACTGCGGGGGACTGACGATCCCTTTAAAAAATGGAAGAATGGAAAAATATATGAATATAAAGTAAAGACATTGACAAAGCCTACTGACAACCGTCTTCGTTTTAAGGGCAGGGTTGCCGTACTGATCGGCACTGGCACATTTAGTAGTGCCAATATGCTTGCCAATGCTATCAAAGATTACCAGTTGGCTATTCTTATTGGTGAAAGCACGGCAGAACCGGGCAATGATTTCGGGGAGATATTTTCATTCATGCTTCCCAATACCTATATCGTGGCTACCGGAGCTATCAAGATGTTCACCAGGGCCAATGGTGAGGAGAATGATTTTGAAGGCATTAAACCGGACATTGAAATAAAGAATTCTCCTGCCGATATTTTGCTCAAAAAGGACAGCGTAATCGACAAAGCTGCGGAATGGATACTCAATGCAAAAAATTAGCCTTCATTACCCGCAATACATTTCCTCCTAATATTTTTTTAATAGATTTTTCAGAATACCCTCTTTTCAATAACTCTTCCGTGATCTTTGGATAAGATGTTACATCATCCAGACCTTTTGGCAAAGAAGATATACCGTCAAAATCAGAGCCGATACCGGCATAATCATCCCCGACCAGTTTTACGATGTAATCAATATGATCTGCCACCTGCGCCAACGTTGGCCTGACAGGTTCCAGTTCAGCAGAAAAAAGCTGGCGCCATATTTCATTCATCTTTGCCGCATCATAGTATTGCTTCAGCGAATCTTTGATCTGCTTTCCCTTTGTACCCTCCAGTTCATCCATTTTCCGGTTAAAGTTGCTATCAATAAACCCTGAATAGAAATTGATGCAGATAACCCCGCCATTCTTTGCTACTGCTTTGATCTGTTCATCCTTTACATTGCGGAAAACCGGGCAGATAGTCCATACGGAGCTGTGAGATAACATAACAGGCTTCGTTGTTGTGGCAATAGCGTCATAAAAGGTCTGCTCGCCGACATGTGAAAGATCAACAATGATACCGAGTTCATTCATTTTCTTTACTACCTGTTTTCCAAAATCTGAAAGCCCTTTATGTGTCAATGAATCTCCCCGCTTTGTTTCGTCCAAGGCACTGGTAGCCCATGAAGTGCTGTTGTTCCAGGTCAGCGTCATATAGCGCATTCCAAAATCATATAATTGCTGAAGTTTGCCAAGGTTATCTTCTATCATGTGTCCGCCTTCTACGCCGATCAGAGACACCAGTTTATCCTGCCGGATACCCCTTTTCACTTCTTTGTAAGTTCTTGCCAGTGTCATTCTATCCGGGTTCTTAAGAATGAGAATACCCAGTGAATCGATCTCCTGTTCAGCATCTTTAAAAAATCCTTCTTTATTCCTCGCCTTCTCTCCTGTCCACACCGAAAAAAACTGTACATCCAGCCCGCCTTCTTTCCATCGTACGAGATCGCTGTGCCCTTCTTTTATGCGTTTAGATATATCAATACCATCCAGCACGGCAGAAGAAAGAATATCATTGTGCGTATCGACGAGTACTGCCTTTTTATGAAGTTTATCTGAAGATTGGGAAAATAAACTGATGGAAATAGAAACCAGTAAGCAAAAAAGCGGGGCGGTCTTTTTCATGAAACAATTTTACACAGTGAAAATAAAAAATCCCGGCTGGAATGACCGGGATTAATTTCTTTATTCATATTCCTGGTTATTTCAATTGAAACCCTTCAAGGAATTTAGTGTTGAAATCACCGCTGATGAAACGTTCATCCTGCATCAGTTGCAGGTGAAAAGGAATAGTTGTCTTAACGCCTTCAATCACGTATTCACTGAGTGCCCGGTACATGGTGTCGATAGCTTCCTGGCGTGTGCGGGCCACTGTGATCAGTTTACCGATCATGGAATCATAATACGGAGGTATAACATATCCTGCATAAGCATGGCTGTCCACCCTTACTCCATGCCCGCCCGGCTGATGCAATACTGTTATTCTCCCGGGGGAAGGACGAAAATCATTATAAGGATCTTCCGCATTGATACGGCATTCGATAGAGTGCATCTGCGGGATATAATCATCACCGGATATCCTTTCTCCCATAGCGATCTTGATCTGCTCTTTGATAAGGTCAAAGTTGATCACTTCTTCCGTCACGCAATGCTCTACCTGAATACGGGTATTCATTTCCATGAAGTAGAAATTGCGGTGCTTATCCACGAGGAACTCTATAGTGCCCACGCTTTCATAGTTGATAGCACCCGCAGCTTTCTTAGCCGCTTCTCCCATTTTCAAGCGCAGTTCATCTGTCATGAACGGCGAAGGAGATTCTTCTACCAGCTTCTGGTGACGGCGCTGGATAGAACAATCCCTTTCACTAAGGTGACATACATTCCCATATTGGTCACCTGCCACCTGTATCTCAATATGTCTTGGCTCCTCTACAAATTTTTCCATGTAGATACCATCGTTCTTGAATGCAGCTCCCGCTTCAGCTTTAGCAGTGTTGTAGGCCCTTTCCATCTCACTTTCTTCCCATACGATACGCATGCCTTTACCACCGCCTCCGGCCGTTGCTTTCAGGATAACAGGGTATCCCATATCTTTTGCCAATCCCTTCGCTTCTTCCAGGCTTTGCAACAGGCCTTCACCACCGGGTACAACAGGCACACCTGCTTTGATCATGGTCTCTTTTGCTGTGATCTTATCACCCATGCTGTTGATCATATCCGCAGTGGGTCCAATAAATTTTATATCATGATCATTACAGATCTTGGCAAATTTTGCATTCTCAGCGAGAAAACCATAACCAGGGTGAACCGCATCAGCATTGGTGATCTCCACGGCTGCCATGATGTGTGGTATGTTGAGATAAGAATCTGCGCTTTGTGGTCGCCCTATACAAACAGCCTCGTCGGCAAACTTTACATGAAGGCTATCACGATCGGCAGTAGAGTAAACAGCTACCGTTTTGATGCCCATCTCACGACAGGTCCTTATGACACGCAGGGCAATTTCACCACGGTTTGCAATCAGTATTTTTTTGAACATGGTTGGATTTGGAAATTTGATGAATGGAAGATTTGGAGATTCGGTTTTGAAAATTCAGAGTAGTTGCCTATCAACTTCCAAATCTTCAAATCGAGTGATTTCCAAATTAATTCGGCTCTACCAGGAACAAAGGTTGATCGTATTCAACCGGCGAGGCATCTTCTACCAGCACTTTCACGACCCTTCCTTTTACTTCACTTTCGATCTCGTTGAAAAGCTTCATAGCCTCAATAATACAAACAACTTTACCCAACGATACTTCATCCCCTACTTCTACAAGATTGGGCTTGTCAGGGGCCGAACGGCGATAGAACGTCCCGATCATGGGACTTTTGATGGTGACAAGGTTGGAAGAGTCAGCTTCGGCTGCTTTTGGCTTTTCTGCTGCTACAGCGGCCGCCGCTGGTTGTTGTACCCCAACAGGCTGAGGGGCAGTATAGACCGGGGCTGCCTGCACAGGTGCAGATACAACCTGTGTGATCTGTTCTTCTTTTTGTTTTATAGTTAAGCGGAAATCTTTCTGTTCAACAGTGAGCTCTCCAATATTGGATTTATTGATCATTTTGATCAGCTCCTGGATTTGTTTGAAGTCCATGTTTTTCAATTTAACCGGCAATTTTTGTTAGTGAAACGGGGGCTAAGATAGGGAAATCAAATTCAGCATTCCCACTATTTTTTTATGATTTAGGGCTGAAATCGGGTAAAATCATAGAAAAATGGCCCAAAATCGGGTGATTTCGGGCCATTTTCGGTATAAATGGTCAGATCATTCTTTTACTCTTTCAACATATTCTCCTGTCTTTGTATTAATACGGATAAGTTCGCCTTCATTGACAAACAACGGAACGCCAACAGTAGCTCCTGTTTCGAGTGTGGCTGGTTTCAACGTACGGGTTGCAGTATCACCTCTCAATCCCGGCTCACAATAAGTAACTTTCAATACGATCTTATCAGGCAGCTCAGCAGCAAGTATCTGGTCATTTTCGGTATTGATCAGCACACCTACTTCCTGGCCTTCCTTGAGGTATTGAGGGGCATCTATTGCATTTTCCTGCAGCGCTATTTGCTCAAAGGTGGAAGTGTCCATAAAATTGTAACCGGTATCGTCCTTATAAAGGAATTGGTAGGTACGTTTTTCTACACGTACAGGATAAATGGTATCCCCGGAGTTCCATGTCTTTTCGATTGATCTGTTATTATCAACGCCTTTCAGCTTCGCCCATACTTTAGCAGCGGCACGTGCAGTTTTGTTTTCCCCAAACTCCACCACTGAATATAAACTGCCATCAAGGTTCAGGATCAGTCCGCGGCTTATGTCGGCTGTGTTTGCCATAAAGTTTTATTTTTTGAGGCGGCAAAGATAAGGTAGTGCAGGATGAGAACAAAAGGTAAAATGTGCTATCAACCGGGATATTTCATAAGGTCGGGCATAGCAATTTGGAGCTATTTCCCCTATCTTTAACCCACTCCTTTGGGTAACCACCATTTCGTCAATTTTTTCTAATGAGACCATTACTGCTGCTAACCACAGGTGTGACCTTATTCCTTTTTCCGGCACTTTCTGCTTTTGCCCAATTGCAGATATTCCCCAATAGTTCCGCTTCCGCATTGGCACAGAAAATAGCGGGTGAAGGTGTCTTTGTAAGTAATGCCACTCTCACCGGAGGGCAGAACGCAAAAGGCTTCTTTATTAACCGGGGGAATACCCAGATCGGTATTGACAGCGGCGTAGTCTTGACAACCGGCAGGGCTAAAACAGCCGGTTCATTTGATGGAATGGATGGAGACGGTTTTTCATCGGCCTCAAGTGTTGATGCAAGTAATGCAGCTAACCTTCCCGGAGATGCTGATCTCGCCAGTACAATCGGAGTAGCATTATCCAACAGCAAAGATGCCTGTATCCTCGAGTTCGATTTTATACCAGTAGGCGATACCATAAAATTCAACTACGTTTTCAGTTCAGAAGAGTACCAGCCATCTTTCGTTTGCGATTTTAATGATGCTTTTGCATTCTTTATATCCGGGCCGGGTATCACGGGACTGAAGAATATTGCACTCATACCTGGCACCAATACACCTGTATCCATCTTCAACGTAAACAATGTACGGGACCCATTCACCACTTTATGCCCTAATAATACGCAGTACTATGTTGATAACGCCAGCAATGTTTTTTTTACGCATGACGGGCATACTACAGTATTGACGGCAATCAGCGAGGTACAACCCTGCCAGACCTATCACCTGAAAATGGTGATCATGGATGTGGGTGATGCCATGTTCGACAGCGGCGTGTTCCTTGAAGCAGGAAGCCTGAGATCAGATCCTTTAAAAATTGATGCCCACACTCCACTTAATGAATTTAACCTTCCTTACCTGGCCGAAGGATGTGTGCCCGGCGCTATCCATGTAACACGAAGCCGGAAAAAGCCATACCCACAGACACTTAATCTTCTGATCACCGGTACTGCGATAAATGGGGTAGATGTTGCGCCGATAGCATTATCACATACCATACCGGCCAACGACTCTGTGGTCATCATACCTGTTTCAGCAATTGCTGACCTTGTTGCAGAAGGGCATGAGATGCTGAAGATATATATTGGCAATAGTTGTGCAAACGTTTTTTCTGACAGTATTGAAATAGAAATAAGGGATATAGATATTTTAACTATCACTCCTGCCGACAGTATCCGCATTTGCAGGAACAGTTCTGTCCAGTTAACGGCGGCAAGCGGGTACGTGAACTATACATGGACAAATGCCTCCACTCTTTCTGTCAATGGGATCAATAATCCTCTTGCTTCACCCGGCTCTGCCAGCACAAATTATGTCTGTACAGCTACCATTGGATATTGTACAGCCCGCGATTCGGTCCTGGTAAAATGGAAAACGATCACCCTCCAAAATAAAACGGATATCCCTTGTAAAAACGGAACAACAGGAACTATTACCGTTACCGGTACCGGGTGGCAAGCTCCCGTTTCTTATGCGATCAACAATAATGATTTCCAGGCAGACAATACTTTTACAGGCCTGGCAGCAGGCACCTATTGGGTAAAAATGAAAGATATTTCCGGATGCACAGACTCTATCCAGGTTAACCTTATACAAACTTTTCCGGATATCTCTATTTCAACTATCATAACAGAAGCTACATGCAGCATCACTCCCGATGGGAATATTACTGTAACAGCCAATGGGGGAAATGGTATTTACAATTATTCATCAAACGGAACAAGCTACCAGTCAGGAAACACATTAATTGTTCCTGAAGGTACTTATACGGTGTATGTAAAAGACGGTAACGGATGTATTGAAACATTAACGCCGGTGATGGTTTCTAAAATAAATACGATAATCATCGACGCTGAGCCTGATCTGTATATATGTGAAGGGACCAGCCGCATCCTTAATGCTACATCTAATGTTACTGATATTAACTGGACACCCGCTATTGCACTATCCAATACAACTTCCCTGACTCCGACCACTACTATAACCGGCACTATAAAATACTTCGTAACTGCCAGCTTCGGCACGTGCACCCGCACAGATTCTTTAGTAGTGAATGTATGGAATGCTCCCGCTCCTGATGCAGGTGATGATATACCTATTTGCTTTGGCATAACAGCACAACTAAACGGTTCTGGGGGTGAGGAGTATGAGTGGACGAGCCATTCTACATTCATTTCTGGTACAAACATCAAAGATCCCGTGGTGAAGCCATCGGCAACCACCATTTATTACCTGCATGTAAAGGATATTCACGGATGCCGATCCCTGCATCCGGATGAAATGCAGGTGATCGTCACGCCGGCTGTAAAGATATTTGCCGGAAGGGATACATTGGTTGCTATTAATCAGCCATTACAACTAAATGCCATCGAAACTAATAACAGTGGCGTGACGGACTGGAAATGGGCTGACACCCGTTATCTCAGTAACCCATTTATCGCATCACCTTTGGCAACATTCACTTCACCTGTAGCATTAGCTCCTTACGAATATACTTACACGGTGACAGGCACTACACCTGAAGGCTGCCAGGGCTCTGATGAAATAAAAATAAAAGTGTACCAGGGGCCTGAGATATATGTGCCTTCTGCTTTCACACCTAACAATGACGGAAAGAATGATCAATTGATATCATTCCCGGTAGGATTAAAAGAATTCAGATTCCTGCATGTATTCAACCGCTGGGGGCAAATTGTATTTTCTACTCAAAATCCTTCCAGAGGCTGGGACGGAAGGGTTACAGGTACTGATCAGCCAACAGGAATATTCATATGGACAGCTGAAGGAATTGACTACACAGGTAAAACAATTACACGAAAAGGAACGACAACATTGATCAGGTAGAAAGACTCTTATGCAAAAGATCATTTTCAGTTTCGTTTTATTATTGACCGCCACCGTCGCATTTAGCCAGGTTGATTCTGCGATTGCTCCACCGTACAAAAGATTTCCGGTTGTTCCTCCGTTCCGTTTATTAACCCCTGACAGCAGTTCGGTTTTTACAAAAACTGACCTGAAAAAGAACCGGCCGGTACTCATCATACTTTTCAGCCCCGAATGTGAACATTGCAGGCGGGAAACGGAAGATATAATCAAACATATAGATGACTTTGAGAAGATACAGATAGTCATGGCCACGACTATGCCATTTGACAAAATGAAACAGTTTTATACAGATTATCAGCTTGCCCGGCACAAAAACATCACTGTCGGCAAAGACATTCAATACCTCCTGCCTGTCTATTACGACATCCGCAGCCTGCCTTTTCTCGCTTTTTACGATAGAAAGGGAAAGCTCATTGAGGCATTTGAAGGATCACTTTCTGTTGAAAAAATGCTGACCAGGTTCGAATAAAATATGAATATTATCAGTTTTGCCATAGGCTATGATCAGTTACCTTTGCGTCACTAAATAATTTTACTCATTAATAAATTTTTTCGTTCATGAAAGTAACTGTTGTAGGCGCCGGTGCCGTTGGAGCTACCTGTGCTGATAATATTGCCCGTAAAGAACTGGCACAGGAAGTCGTATTGCTGGATATCAAAGAGGGTATTGCTGAAGGTAAAGCACAGGATATGATGCAAACCGCCACCCTTCTTGGTTTTGATACCAAGATCACCGGCAGCACCAATGATTACGCAAAAACAGCCGGAAGCGACGTTGTCGTTATCACTTCTGGTCTTCCCCGCAAACCCGGAATGACCCGTGAAGAACTGATCGGTGTTAATGCAGGCATTGTAAAAGGAGTAGCCGAAAATATACTGAAGCATTCTCCCAATGCGATCATCATCGTGATCAGCAACCCTATGGATACAATGACCTATTTGGCATTAAAATCAACCGGGTTGCCCAAGAACAGGATCATTGGTATGGGCGGCACTCTGGATAGTGCCCGTTTTAAATATCAGTTGAGCCAGCACCTGGGTTGTAGCCCTTCTGATCTGAATGCAGTAGTAGTAGGTGGCCATGGTGATACTACAATGATCCCGCTGATCCGCCTGGCTACCTGGAACAGTGTTCCGGTTACTAATTTCCTGAGTACAGAACAACAAGAGAAAATTGTAAAAGATACAATGGTAGGCGGAGCCACCTTGACTGCACTGATCGGCACATCTGCCTGGTATGCACCCGGCGCCGCAGGAGCTGCTCTCGTTGAGTCAATCCTTCGTGATGAAAAGAAATTGTTTACTTGTTGCGTAGCATTAGATGGCGAATATGGTCAAAAAGATATTTGTCTGGGCGTTCCTGTTACCATCGGTAAAAATGGCTGGGAAAAGATTATTGATTTCAAACTTAATGATACTGAACAGGCAGCATTCAATAAAAGTGCAGATGCAGTAAGAAGTATGAATGATGTGCTAAAAACGCTGTAGCAGAAATTTACCAAAATAGAAAAGCAGTTTCCTTACAGAAACTGCTTTTCTATTAATAGAGTATTTTGTTATTCAACTCATGCTGTTTTCTTACTGTTTTACAAACTTGCTGACAGCAGATTCACCTTCGGCTGACCGGCTCAGCACCTTGACCAGGTAACTGCCTGATGCCAGGTTGCCGATCTCGACCGGTACTGTATTGGAGCCCGTCTCCACATTCACCTGCTTTTGTTTGATCGTCTTTCCACTTACATCCATCACTACCAGTGTCACATCTTCCCGCTGCGGCGACTCCACTATCACATTGATCAGCTGGCTCGCCGGATTGGGGAAGACTCCCCCTATGCCTGCTATCTTTGGCT
>JAEUVK010000033.1 GCA_016787135.1 Chitinophagaceae bacterium
CTGGCCCCTAACCCTCTTCCGGAGTTGCCATGAAAGTATTCATAAAATAATACAAGATCTTCATTGCCGGGTTGTTTGTAGAACCAGCTATAATCGCCGTAAAGCCTGCGGTTGCCTTCGCTGTCCTTTTCAAACAAACTGATCACTCTTTTGGTCAGTTCATCGGCCACCTGCGTTAAGTTCATTTTAATACCTGAGCCGGTAGGGAACTCAACCTGCAATGAATCATTATAGAACTCCCCATACTTACGTATCGACTGAATGATCAGGAAATTGATCGGCATCCACACCGGCCCACGCCAATTGGAATTACCACCAAACATATCTGAAGTGGAATCACCCGGGTCATACCGGATAGTGTATGTATGTCCATCCACCACGACAGAATAAGGATGTTCATCATGGTATTTTGATAATGCCCTGATACCGCCTTCTGATAAAAACCCATCTTCATCCAATAAACGCTGAAGAAGGTCAACCAACCTGTCTTTAGGAACCAATGATAATAGCAATTCGCCGTCATCACTTCTTTCCTCGTTGGGCCAGAATTTTTTATTCTTTATTCTATAATCCTCAAACCAGGTGATCCTTTTCCTGAAATCTATTAATTTATCCATCACACGTTTGCTGATAGATGAAACGGCATATAAAGAGGTAACCCCTACGACAGATTGTATCCGCAATGGTTTGGGGTCGGCACCGCTCACACACAATACATCATAAAAGAATTTATCCTCCTCATTCCACAGTCCGTGCTCATTCAAAGACTCGGCTATCAAAACAAAATGTTCAAAGAATTTGGTGGCCGTATCTTCAAATGACTCATCATGCATGGCGATCTCAATAGCCATTTCCATCATGTCCAATGCATAGGTGCCAATCCAGCTTGTGCCGTCTGCCTGTTCCAGCTGCATCTCCCCGGGAAAATGAAAACTGCGGTTGAATACGCCGATGTTATCCAAACCAAGGAAGCCTCCTTCAAAGATGTTGTTGCCATTGATATCCTTGCGGTTGATCCACCAGGTAAAATTGATCAGTAGTTTATGGAACACTTTTTTCAGGAAAACGATATCCCCTGCTCCGGTTCTCTTCTTTTCAATATTATACACCTGCATCGCGGCCCAGGCCTGTACCGGCGGGTTCACATCGCTGAAGTTCCACTCGTAAGAAGGTAATTGCCCATCCGGTTTCATATACCATTCACGCATCACCAGCAATAATTGGTGCTTCGCAAAAGTGGGGTCCACCACCGCCATGGAGATACATTGAAAAGCAAGGTCCCATGCAGCATACCAGGGGTACTCCCATTTATCCGGCATCAGGATGATGTCCTGGTTCTTCAGGTGTTTCCAATCGCTGTTGCGTCCCGTCATTTTCGAATTACTGACAGGTGCAATACCATCACTGGTTGTCAGCCATTGTTCTACATCGAAATGATAGTACTGCTTGCTCCAGAGAATGCCTGCCAATGCCTGCCGCTGGATCTTTGCCATTTCTTCGCTCATTCCTTTTGGCAAAATAGCAGCATAAAAATCATCCGCCTCTTGTTTTCTGACTTTGAAAATATCTTTGAAGCGATTGGGAAAAGCATTGTCTACCCATTTATTATTGAGCCGGCAATAAATGGTTTTCGTGGCCCCGCCATTCACTTTCAATTTATAGACAGGCGAAAACTTTGTACCGTTCTTCTTTTTGGACAACTCCGCCACATTCTTTCCATTAACGACAGCCTCATGAAAAGCATCTTTTACAAAAATGCTTTCGTTGGGAATATTACTGACCTTTTCTGTGTTCGTTTCATTCTCCGTAAAAAAGGTTTTATCAGCCGGCTGAAAATAAAAGTAATAGTCACCCAGCCTCTCATGCTCTGCTCTTACTGTTGTTTTATTAACATAGTTAATGGAGGGTTTTTCTTTGAAACTCCCCTGCTTCCAGCGATTATAAAACCATAAAGTCGGCAATACGGTGATCTCTGCAGCTTTTGAGTATCGGTTGGTTATATCAATTTGTATAAAAATATCCTGTGCGCCCTGCTTGGCATAAGTGACTTTTACATCGAAGTACTGGTTCTTATCAAATACTCCTGTATCTAATATTTCATACTCCGGATCAAGTTTACCTCTTTTTTGATTTTCATCCCGCAGCTTTTCGTACGGGAATGCCTGTTGAGGGTATTTATACAAATACTCCATGTAATAATGCGTGGGGAGGTTGTCCAGGTAGTAGTATAATTCTTTTACATCTTCTCCATGATTACCCTGCGGATTACTGAGACCGAACAGACGTTCTTTCAAAATAAGATCATTACCGTTCCAGAGGGCTACACAAAAGCAGAGATTGCCGAAATAATCTGACAAACCGGCGAGTCCGTCCTCTCCCCATACATAGGCACGGCTATGCGCATGATCGAAAGGGAAATAATGCCAGGCATCACCGTTGGCGCTGTAATCTTCCCGTACAGTTCCCCATTGTCGTTCGCTCAGGTAGGGTCCCCATTGTGCTAATGGAATAGTTTTCGTTGCATTTACTGCCAGTCGCTGATGCTCTGCTGTCATTTCTTTCGCTGATTTATCGTCCTTAACCGGCAAGCAATGTTGGTTTAGCAAAGTGAAGTTAGCTAATTATGTGCTAATGGTTGCGACAAATGATCATTGATACTTTTTTATGAGGTCGATCAATATCTTTTTATCTGAATCATTGATAGTTTTAGTCGAATCGGACGGAGTAAAATGCAATTTAAAAGACTGAATGGCTGATTCAGGTTTCTTTATATCGTAACCGATGATCCGCAACGCCTGTATTTCATTGAAACCTTCAGGAACAGTTACCGCTGTTGTGTCATACCAATAACCAAATCCGTTTTCTGCCAGCTTCTGCCAGGGAAAATATTTATTGGGATCCACTTTTCTTCCCGGTGCGATATCTGCATGACCCACAAAATTTGCCACCGGGATATTATACGCATTTTTTAACCTGCCTAATAATATAACCAGGCTTCCTATCTGCTCATCAGTAAATGCTTCAAAGCCGTTATTATCAATTTCAATACCAATGCTGCAACTATTCAGATCTGTTGCATTACCCCATTTGCTGACTCCTGCATGATGCCCCCGGAGCAGGTCGTTAAGCATATGATGAACCGTTCCATCTTTACAGATAACATAATGTGAGCTGACCTGTGTTCTTGTCAGTGTGAATGTTTTTAATGTCTGCTCACAGCTATTTTGTGCAGTATGATGAATGACCACAATATTGGGGCGCCGCATGGTGAAGTTGGTGGTACCCACCCATGATGATGCATAATTCAATCCTGCAGAATCTTTAACCGGGTATTCCCGCAGCATCCGGGCATAATTTTTTACCTGTTTTTTATACGCCTTGTTGGTTTTAGCATAAGGACGTGCACAACTGCTGACAATGCTTATAGCACCTGCGATCAAAATGGAAAGGAACACATACTTCATGTCACAAATGTATATTTTATAAAAAAACAGGCATGGGAAAATTACGCAGGCGAAAAAGATGTGCAGCACTGCCGTAACTTCAGCAAAAGTTTATACTATGGCTGCACATTTTGGTATGATCGGTTTGGGAACTATGGGAAGAAATTTCCTGCTTAATGTGGCTGATCATGGATACGAGGTGTGCGGATATGACCGTGAACCTGCTCAGCAAAAAAGATTGCTGGATGAAGCAAGAGGGAAAAAAGTAAATGCAGCTTTTTCATTGTCCGGGTTTCTTCAGTCATTACAAACTCCCCGGATCGTCATGCTGCTTGTGCCTGCCGGCAAAATTGTTGATGCCGTACTGACAGATCTGTTGCCATTGGTACAAAAAGGAGATATCATCATAGATGGGGGCAATTCACATTTCACAGATACAGAAAGGCGTTACCTGCAATTAAAGGATTCCGGCATTCATTTTATGGGTATGGGTGTAAGCGGAGGTGAAGAAGGCGCAAGACTGGGACCAAGCCTGATGCCGGGTGGTAATAAAGAGAGTTATGAACTGGTAAAAGAAATTTTAGGATCAGTAGCCGCCAAAAGTGATGAAGGCCCCTGCGTGTCTTTTATTGGCAACACCGCTGCCGGCCACTACACCAAAATGGTGCATAATGGTATTGAATATGCCATGATGCAACTGATCAGTGAAGTATATAGCGTTCTAAAGATTGCAGGGCAATTCAATAATGCGGAATTACATGAACTATTTTCCGCATGGAATAAGGCAGAATTGCAGTCTTTTCTTATTGAAATAACGGCTGATGTATTTCTGAAAAAAGACGAGGGAACAGGTGAAGACCTGGTGGATATGATACTGGACAAAGCCAAACAAAAAGGTACAGGTATGTGGACCAGTCAAAGCGCCATGGACCTGAATGTTCCGATTCCTTCCATTGATGCAGCTGTTACGATGCGCTATCTGTCAGCGCTGAAAGATGAAAGGGTCAGTAATGCAGCCCTGTACTCATCGGGCAACAGTAACAGCCCGGTTACTAAAGAACAGTTAGCTGGCTTATGTAAGAATGCTTTGTATTTTGGTTTCCTGCTGGCATACGGGCAGGGCTTGCATTTGTTACATATCGCTTCAGCTCAATACTATTATGGGATCAATATCAGTGAAGTGGTTCGTGTATGGAAAGGTGGCTGTATCATTCGTTCCGTCATGTTGAATGACCTGCGCAAAGCATATAGCCAGGACAGCAATTTGACCAGCATAATTTCGTCACCAGTTTTTCAACCTGTGCTGAGTAACCTGAGAAAAGATGTGGCTGATGTATTGAAAATCTCGATAGACCATCATCTTGCTGTTGCATCACTGGCCGCCTCATTGCACTATTTTGATGCGTTTACAACAAACAGGCTGCCCGCTAATCTCATCCAGGCTCAACGGGACTATTTTGGGGCGCACACTTATGAACGTATTGACAGGCCCGGTACATTTCATACAGAATGGGAAAGCAAACCTGTTGCAGGAGCTAAATAAGAACAATATCAGATCCAATCAATATGAGCACAAATAAAAAAGAAGCAGCGAATATTGTCATCTTTGGAGGCAAAGGCGACCTGGCCTGGAGAAAACTGGTACCAGCTTTTTACAATCTTTTTATAAACGGCTACTTACCCAAAAAGTTTGCTATTTATGGAGTGCATTACGAAAAGATGGGTGAAAAAGATTATGAAAAGCATTTACTGGAAGGAATAAATACGTTCTCCCGGAGCGGTAAGGCCAATAAGAGCGAATGGAAAAAATTCGCAGAACATGTTTTTTATTTTGAAGGCGACTTTACTGCCGACGATACATACAGAAGGCTCTCAGAAAATTTAAACAAAAACGACAAAGTATGGAAGACCCGCGGTGTCCGTATGTTCTATTATTCCGTGGCACCCCGTTTCATTGAACCTATCTCCTTGTTGCTTTCAAAATATGAACTGGCCGGCGATATCACTGCTGACAGGATCGTGATAGAAAAACCTTTCGGCAGCGACCTGCATACAGCAAGGGAACTCAACCAACTACTCACTAAACATTTTAGAGAAAAACAGATCTACCGGATAGACCATTACCTGGGCAAAGAAACTGTGCAGAACCTGATGACGTTCCGTTTTGCCAATATTGTGTATGAGTCCATCTGGCACCATAATTATATTGAACACGTACAAATAACAGTAGCTGAAAGTATCGGGGTTGGTGGTCGTGGTAATTATTATGAACAGGCAGGCGCATTAAAGGACATGATACAAAACCATTTGCTGCAATTACTTTGTGTTACGGCGATGGAGCCTCCTGTATCACTGGATGAAGAGGATATACGCAATAAAAAAGTAGATGTATTGAAAGCGGTACGGCCTCTTACCAAAGCAGATATTGCCAAAAATGTAATAAGAGGGCAATATGGTGAAGGAACAGTCAATGGCAAAAAACAGGCAGCCTACCGGAATGAAAAGAATGTAAACCCAAAGTCCGGTACTGAAACATTTGTTTCCTTAAAATTATTTATTGACAACTGGCGCTGGCAGGGGGTCCCGTTTTACCTGCGCACAGGCAAATGTCTGGATAAAACAACATCGCTTATAGTGATCCAGTTCAAACCAGTGCCGCATAATTTATTTGACAGTAAGATCATGGCCGACTCAAGACCCAACCAGCTTATCATCAGCATACAACCGGAAATGGAAACTACTTTACTGTTCCATGCAAAAGAACCGGGGGTAAGGTTACAGATCAGGCCCGTGGAAATGGATTTTACATATAAAGAAAGCTATGATACCCCTGTACCGGAAGCTTATGAGACATTACTACTGGAAGTACTGGAAGGCGATGCTGCCATGTTCATGCGGGCCGATCAGGTTGAAGAAGCATGGAAGGTCGTAACTCCCATTATGGAAGCATGGAAAAAGGAAACGCCGCCACGCTTCCCTAACTATGAACCTGGCAGCTGGGGACCCAGGTCATCAGAAGCATTAATAAAACCACAGGGTTGTTCGTGGACCTTATTACCGGAGAATGAGATTGCAAAAAACACGATCAGGAAAAAATAAAATGAAAAATATACCGGAAAGAACGATCTGGAAAGATCATGAAGCCATGAGCAGAGCCGCTGCTTATTTCTTCATATCTGCCTGTCATCATGCAATTGCCAAACAGGGAAAATTTGTTGTCGCTTTATCTGGCGGCAACACACCAAAAAGATTGTTTGAACTGCTTGCCTCACCAGAATTCAACAAAAATGTTCCCTGGAAAAAGGTATTCCTGTTCTGGAGCGATGAAAGGTTTGTGGTACCAACCTCCCCCGACAGCAATTATAATATGGCAAAGAAAAGCTTGCTGGATAAAATAGACATACCCCCTAAGAATATTTTTCCTGTTCCCGTTACCGGCGATCCGGAGCAATGTGCCAGGCAATACGAAGCGGCCATAAAAAAATTCTTTAATAACAAACAGGCTGCTTTTGACTGGGTAATGCTTGGCACCGGTACAGACGGGCATACAGCTTCTTTGTTCCCGAATACTCCCGTATTAATAGAAAACCGGAGATTGGTTAAACAGGTATGGCTGAATGACCAGCAATCCTGGCGGATCACATTTACTTACCCATTGATCAATAAAGCCAAACAGATCATCTTACTGGTAGCTGGCAAAGAAAAAAAACACATCGTGAATACGGTATTCAGCAAACCGGTAAAAAGGATCTATCCGGTTCAGTATATCAATCCTGAAAAATCTTTATGGATAATAGATAAAGCGACGGAAGGATAGATGGTCTTACATATTTCTCCGGTACTGACCGCCTACTTCGTATAAAGCATGGGTGATCTGTCCAAGAGAACAATATTTTACCGTTTCCATCAGCTGGGCAAATAAGTTCCCATTGTTGATCGCCACCTCTTTTAATTTTTTTATCTCTTCCCCGCTTTTGATTTCATTCCTTTTCCAAAATGCTTTCAGGTTACTGATCTGCAGTTCTTTTTCTTCTGTTGTACTTCTGATCACTTCATTGGGAATAATAGTGGGGCTTCCTTTTTTATTCAGAAACGTATTTACACCGATCAAAGGCAGTTCTCCTGTATGCTTCTGGTGTTCGTAATAAAGGCTTTCTTCCTGTATCTTGTTTCGCTGGTACATTCTTTCCATGGCTCCTAACACACCGCCTCTTTCAGTGATACGGTCAAATTCAACGAGCACGGCTTCTTCAATAAGGTCTGTTAATTCCTCAATGGCAAAACTTCCCTGTATAAAGTTTTCTGTTTTGGCAGAACCTAATTCACGGTTGATAATCAGCTGTATTGCCATCGCCCGCCGGACACTTTCCTCTGTTGGCGTGGTGATAGCCTCGTCATAAGCATTTGTGTGCAGTGAATTACAATTATCATAGATAGCATACAATGCCTGCAGGGTGGTCCGGATGTCATTGAAGTCAATTTCCTGCGCATGCAAGCTTCTTCCGGATGTCTGAATGTGATATTTAAGCATCTGGCTGCGCTTATTGGCTTTGTATTTATACTTCATCGCTTTTGCCCATATCCGTCTCGCCACCCTGCCGATCACACTGTATTCCGGGTCCATACCGTTACTGAAGAAGAATGAAAGATTGGGTGCAAAATCATCAATATTCATTCCCCGGCTCAGGTAGTACTCCACATAAGTAAACCCGTTGGCTAAAGTGAACGCCAGCTGTGTGATCGGATTAGCGCCTGCCTCCGCAATATGATAGCCGCTGATAGATACACTATAGAAATTGCGGACCTTATTGCCGATAAAATATTCCTGCACATCGCCCATCAGTTTCAATGCGAACTCTGTGGAGAATATACAGGTATTCTGCGCCTGGTCTTCTTTTAAAATATCCGCTTGCACCGTTCCTCTTACCTGTTGCAAAGCCGCCTCTTTACATTGCATGTAAATAGCAGCAGGCAATACTTCATCACCACTCAGTCCCAGCAGTTTTAACCCCAGCCCTTCATTACCATCCGGCAATACACCGGGGAAAGAAGGGTTGTAATACTGCGGCGCCGGAACGTGTTTATATTTCGTTTCGCTGATCTTTTTTACTTCATCCCACAAATCAAGTTCGGTGATCTTCTTTTCGCACTGCTGATCTATCGCTGCATTCATAAAGAAAGCAAGCAATATGGGCGCCGGCCCGTTGATGGTCATACTTACCGACGTTCTCGGGTCACAGAGGTCAAAACCACTATATAGTTTTTTGGCATCATCAACAGTAGCGATGCTTACACCACTGTTACCTACTTTACCATATATATCAGGGCGATGATCAGGATCTTCTCCGTACAACGTCACGCTGTCAAATGCTGTTGACAATCTTTTTGCCGGCTGATCAACGGATACATAATGAAACCGTTTATTGGTTCTTTCGGGACCGCCTTCACCCGCAAACATTCTTGTAGGGTCTTCACCTTCTCTTTTCAATGGAAACACACCGGCCGTAAATGGAAAATGTCCCGGCACATTTTCCTGTGCCTGCCATTTCAGTATATCCCCCCAATCTTTGTATGCAGGCAAAACAACTTTCGGGATCCTTGTTCCGCTCAGGCTTGTCGTGAACATCGCCTGCCTGATCACTTTATCCCTCACTGTATATTCATAATAATCCTTCTGGTATTCTTTTACCTTTTCATCCCAGTGCTGGATAAGTTTGCGACTGACAGGAGTCAGTTGATCCGTGTAAAGAGCTAGTTGCTTGCTGATCGCATCAAGCAATGAACTGTCTGCTTTATTTTTCAATGTTTCCAATGCCCCATTTAACTGGTACAGTTTTGAAGCAATAGAAGCCTGATCCCTGACCAACTGGTCATAACTACGGTTGCTTTCCGATATTTCAGAAAGGTACCGTACACGGCTGGCGGGAATAACGGCCTGTGACACTTTTGCCGTTTCTGCAAATTGATAGTCCCCAAAATTGACCTTTGCTTTTATTTCGATCTTTTTCAGCAAAAGTTCAAACAAATGATTCACCCCGTCATCATTGAACTTACTGGCCATAGTACCTACTACAGGTAATTCATTATCCTTTGCAGAAAATAGCTGGTGATTGCGTTTGTATTGTTTGCGGACATCTGCTAATGCATCCAATGCCCCGGCTTTATCAAATTTATTAATACAGATCAGATCTGCATAATCCAGCATGTTGATCTTCTCCAACTGTGAAGCAGCGCCATATTCCGGCGTCATCACATACATGCTGACATCACAATGATCGAGGATAGAAGCATCACTTTGTCCTACACCTGCGGATTCTAAGATCACCAGGTCATATCCCGCCATTTTGCAGATATCAATGGCCTCCTGAACATGAGAGCTTAACGCTGTATTATCATCTCTTGTAGCCAGGCTACGCATATAGGCCCGCGGATGTGAAATAGCATTCATCCGTATCCTGTCACCCAGCAATGCCCCTCCGGTCTTTTTCTTTGAAGGATCAACAGAGATGACCGCGACAGTTTTGTCGCTAAAATTGTTGAGAAACCTCCGAACGATCTCATCAGTCACTGAAGATTTACCCGCACCACCGGTACCGGTTATACCAAGCACAGGAGCCCCGCCTTTTAACGGTTCACTTTCTGTTTCTATACCATTCTCTGCATTGGTTATCTTCCGTGCAATTTTCCTTACGTCTTTTGCTTCTTCAAGTTTCAATGCAGTTTTATAATCTGCTTTCCCATTCAGCTGTACATCACACAAACGAATAACCTCTTCGATCATCCCTTCCAAACCCATTTTTCTTCCATCATCAGGAGAATAAATTCTTGTTATACCATATTGGTGCAGCTCGCTGATCTCATCCGGCAGAATGGTTCCGCCGCCGCCGCCGAATATTTTAATATGACCACAACCATTCTCTTCCAGCAGATCCTTCATGTATTTAAAAAACTCTACATGCCCGCCCTGGTAACTGGTAATGGCAATACCCTGCACATCTTCTTCGATAGCCGTCTCCACGATCTCTTTTACTGACCGGTTATGACCAAGATGGATGATCTCCGCACCCTTGCTTTGCATGATCCGGCGCATAATATTAATGGCTGCATCATGTCCATCAAATAAACTGGCAGCAGTAACAATACGAACCTTGTTGACCGGTATATAAGCCATAAACGGAATTTCAGAAAAGCAAAAGTACTAAAATCATTTTGTCACAAACAGGTGTTAGTGCAAGTTTATGGTATTCATTTGCAGCTGCTTGCCCCACCATTTACCCTTTTATTTCTACTTTTGCCACCTTATGGCCAAACCCTGCCTGATCATAGTATTCAACCACCGGTACGATAAGAACATACCTATATTAAGAAAGATATATTCTCCCCGGTTTTCTCATATTTTCTTTTTGGTACCTTTTTATAACGGCACTGATCCGGATGTAATTCCTGTGTATGAAAGCTCTAATTTCTTTCAATCTTATTTTGCGCAGGGATATTATCGTTTTTTTCATGAAAATTTCAGCCATTATATTTTTACAGGCGATGACTGTCTGCTAAACCCGGCAGTCAATGAAAATAATTTCCCGGAACAATTAGGACTATCCGAAAAAACAGATCTCATTTCCGGTTTCATTGAACTGCATACTTTGACAGGACGGCCCTGGTGGCATGCGCATAAGGCCATTGATTTCTTTAACAACCGGAAGGGGGCTGAAATAAAAAAGGAATTGCCTTCACGGGAAGAAGCGGTTGAAAGATTCAAACATCATGGGATAGATGTAGTGCCTTTAACACCGGCAAATATCTTTGGCACACAAACACCGCCGGATAAAAAATGGTGGCAATACTGGTTGTTCAAACAATATCACCTGCAGTACAAGTGGAAAGCATTTAAAAAAAATGGTAAAATAGAACTTCCCTATCCGGTGGCCGGTTCTTATTCAGATGTACTGATCGTGACCAAAGAAAGCATCTATGATTTTTGCCGGTATTGTGGTATGATGGCTGCTGCCGGGCTTTTTGTGGAGCTGGCTATTCCTACCGCCTTACTATTATCATCACAAAAGATCATACAGGAAAAAGACCTGCGCCTGCAGGGCAAAGCTCTCTGGTCTGCCGGTGAAGTTGAAGAAGTTGAAAAGAGATTCGATAAGTCCCTTACTGCATTACTGGCTGGATTTCCTGCCGGTCAATTATACTATCACCCGGTTAAACTATCGAAATGGAAAAACGATCTATGAAAAAATTCATCGTCATTACCAGCATATTCAAACCCACTGAAGCCATTGAAAAATTTTCAGGACTCAAGGACTATCACCTGGTGGTGGTGGGTGATAAAAAAACCCCGGCAGACTGGCATTATAACAATTGTACATTCCTACATACAGATGCGCAGATCGCCTTGTCTTCTTCTCTCGCCAATGCAATACCCTTTAATCATTATGGCCGCAAAATGCTTGGATACGTTTATGCCATGCAGCAGGGTGCAGATATCATTATAGATACTGATGATGACAATATCCCTTATGAAGCCTGGAGCTTTCCTTCTTTCGAAGGCAATTATCGCACATCTGAAAAAGATCTCGGCTGGGTAAACATCTATCATCATTTCAGCGAACAATCTATCTGGCCGAGAGGGCTGCCCCTGAGAAATATCAATGATAGCAGGGACAAACTGCAATGGCAATCACAAAAAACAAAACAACGTGTCGGCATCTGGCAGGGGCTGGCAGATGAAGACCCGGATGTGGATGCCATCTATCGTCTTACATCCAATACTCCCTGCATATTTCAAAAGAAAGAACCTGTAATACTCGAAAAAGGGACGGTTTGTCCTTTCAACTCACAGAATACCGCTATACAAAAAGAGTTGTTCCCCCTGCTCTTTCTTCCTTCTTTTGTTACTTTCCGGTTCACAGATATTTTAAGAGGCATCATTGCCCAGCCCATTCTCTGGCAACATGATTATCGTTTAGGTTTTACGGAGGCTACCGTGATACAAAAAAGAAATGAACACGACTATTTCAAGGATTTTGAAAGTGAGGTGCCCATGTACCTGCACACCGAAAAATCATTGACCGCCGTCAACAATTCTATGAGCCCTGCTTCTGTGGCAGATAATTTATATAATGCCTACGAAGCTTTGCTGAAAATTAACGTAGTGGAAGACAGGGAAATGATCGTATTGAAAGAATGGCTGAAACTATTTTGATACATTTGTCTTATGCAGAACTTAATTGATGCTGTAAAAGATCTATACTGTACATGGAAAGGAACTGAACCGTTAGCTGTGGATGTCATTCCCATATCCGGCAGTGAAAGGCGTTATTTCCGGATACATGGAAAAGATGAAACCGTTATCGGCACATACGGTGCTAATATCAAGGAGAATGAGTCTTTTATTTACTTCTCGGAGAATTTTTATAAAAAAAAATTAGCTGTTCCGGAGATATATGCAGTCAGCAATGACAGGATGTATTATCTCCAGGAAGATTTTGGTGATGTTTCTTTATTGAATCATCTCGAAAAGGACGGCTTTACGCAACCGGTCTATGCTCTTTTCAAAAAAAGTCTTGAAGAACTGGCTACGTTACAGGTAAAGGGAGATAACGGGCTTGATTATAAACGATGCCTGACCAACAAAGAATTTGGCAAAGAAGCCATCATGGCCGACCTGCTATATTTCAAGTATTATTTCCTGGATGCTTTGCGCAAGCCCTATGATAAACAAAAACTCATCAAAGATTTTGAAGCGCTGAGCAATTACCTTACCCATACGGAATATAAATACTTCATGTTCCGCGATTTTCAAAGTCGCAATATTTTGGTAAAGGAAGATAACAGCGTTCACTTCATAGATTACCAGGGTGGCATGAAAGGAGCCCCGCAATACGATGTGGCCAGTATGCTATGGCAGGCAAGAGCCAATCTTCCGGCTGAATGGAAAGAGAGCCTGCTGGATGACTACATGCATACATTTGAAGCACTTATTGACGGCCCTTTGGACAGAATTGTTTTCCGCAGCCAGTATAATGGTTATGTACTGATAAG
Source organism: Chitinophagaceae bacterium (assembly GCA_016787135.1). Taxonomy (GTDB): domain Bacteria; phylum Bacteroidota; class Bacteroidia; order Chitinophagales; family Chitinophagaceae; genus VBAT01. Next base: position 13,491 of record JAEUVK010000033.1, read on the forward strand.
ATTACTGCAGGTTTTAGGTGCATATGGCTTCCGGGGCTTATTTGAAAGAAAAGCACAATTCCTTACAGCTATTCCCCTGGGTCTTCGCAACCTCAGAGAATTCTTCACCCACCAGAGTGTAGGTATTGCTGTTCCTGAATTCAGAAAAGTGTTGGATATATGTGTTTCGGATGAGATCATTCAGCAATTCACCCCTACCCAGGCATCGGAGCAAACACCGCTGCTGGTAAAGATCTGCAGCTTTTCTTACCGTAAAGGGTTGCCGCAGGATGAAACCAATAACGGCGGAGGCTTTGTATTTGATTGCCGGGGCATCCTGAACCCGGGAAGGATTGATGAATTCAAAACACAGCACGGTCGTGATAAACCCGTAAAAGATTTCCTGGAACAGCAAACACAGATGCTGAGTTATCTCAACAGTGTATTTGATATTGTTGATATGACCGTAGAGGATTATATCAAAAGAGATTTTGAAAGCCTGATGGTAAGTTTTGGATGCACCGGTGGTCAGCATAGAAGCGTATATGCTGCGGATGCGCTGGCAAGACATCTGAGAAACAAATTCAAGGTGAAGATTGAATTGAGACATATGGTCCAGGATGAAAAGAACTGGAGTAATCCACTACCTGCGAAACAATGAAAGCAATGATATTCAGTGCCGGTCTTGGCACACGTTTCAAACCCTGGACAGACAAACATCCAAAAGCGCTGGCATTGGTCAATGGCAAGTCGCTCTTACAAAGAAATATAGAATACCTGCAGCGATACGGAATAAAAGATGTGATCGTCAATGTGCACCATTTTGCAGACCAGATCATTGACGCTGTAAACAAGAACAAAGGCTGGGGCAGTAATATCCTGATCAGTGATGAGACCAATGAAGTATTGGAAACGGGCGGAGGATTATTGAAAGCAAAAGACCTGTTCACTCCCGGCGAAAAATTTATCACCTGTAATGTTGATATATTAACCGATCTGGATCTGTACAAGCTGCTTTTATTTCATGAGCTGCACAGGCCGATGGTATCTTTTGCTGTTTCAAACCGCAAAACGTCAAGGTATCTTTTATTTGACAAAAACAACAGGCTTTGCGGCTGGCGAAACAATAAAACCCAGGAAGAAAAAATACCTCTTTACAAACCAGGGCTCGTTGAAAAAGCTTATAGTTGTATCGTGGTTTTTGAATACGGTGTTTTTGATCTAATGAAAAAAAAGGGGATGTCAGGCAAATTCTCTTTGATTGATTTTTACCTTAAAGCAGCTGCTGAACACACCATACTTGGCTACGATCATACCGGCGACAGGCTGGTGGACGTCGGCAAACCGGAAAGCATAGCTATAGCTGAAAGCCTTTTTTCTTAAGGGTTTTTCCGGTTCCCGCTTATCATAAATATTTTCAAATACTGCCCGGCGGGTAGTAATACCCTTGTGATTTATTATAAATTACGCCCTCTTTACAAACTACACAACATGAAGAAACCCTTTCTCGGCTTGCTTTGTATCCTGCTAGCCGTTATATCCTTCGGACAATCCGGTTATGACCCTAAAGAAGCATTTAATCCGCAATTCTACCCCTATCCCGGCAATGACTTTCGCAGCGCCAGCGGTGAACCAGGCCCTAAATACTGGCAAAACCGGGCTGATTACAGGATCAACTGCATATTAGATACAGTGAAACACTCTGTCACCGGCGAGTTTGAACTCACTTACACCAACAATAGCCCTGATAATCTGAAGTTTCTCTGGCTGCAATTAGATCAGAATATTTACCGGCAGGAATCCCGCGGATCGGCCACCACTACAGAGACCGGTGGAAGGTGGGCCAACGGAGAATTTACCGAAGGTGAGGTTATCAAAGCTTTAAATGCAGAATACAACGGAAAAAAATTCACTCCAAAATTCATCATTAACGATACCCGTATGCAGGTATGGTTGCAGGAATCTCTTAAATCAGCCGGCGGAAAAATCAAACTAAACATTCAGTTTGAATTTACCGTACCTGTTTATGGAACGGACAGGATGGGAAGGCTGGAAACAAAGAATGGATGGGTGTATGAAATTGCCCAATGGTTCCCCCGTATGTGCGTGTATGATGATATACAGGGATGGAACGTATTACCTTATGTGGGTGCCGGCGAATTTTACCTGGAATATGGTGATATTGAATATACCGTGACAGCACCTGCCAATCTCGCTGTAGTTGGTTCCGGAGAATTGATCAATCCGCAGGAGTGTTTTTCTGCAGAACAAGCTAAAAAATACAATGATGCAAGGAATAGTGATAAGACAGTAGTGATCCGTAGTGAAAAAGATATTACAAATAAAGATGCCACTCCTAAGAAAGCAGCCAATACCTGGAAATTTAAGATACAGAATACAAGGGATGTGGCATGGGCCGCTTCAAAGGCGTTCATCATAGATGCAGCACGTATCAATTTACCATCAGGGAAAAAGTCATTGGCCTTAAGCGCCTACCCGGTTGAAAGCGCAAAAGACAAAAAAGGGAACGACTGGCGTCGTTCCACTGAATTTGTAAAAGCTTCCATTGAACACTATTCCAATAAGTGGTATGAATACTCCTATCCTGTTGCCACCAATGTAGCAGGCATTGTAGGCGGCATGGAATACCCCGGTATTGTTTTCTGCCATTATACGGCTACTGGGTCTGGATTATGGGGTGTCACGGATCATGAGTTTGGCCACAACTGGTTTCCCATGATCGTTGGCAGCAATGAAAGAAAATATGCCTGGATGGATGAAGGCTTTAATACGTTCATCAATGGGCTCTCTACAGAAGCATTCAATAAAGGGGAATTCAAAACAAAGAGTGATCCCGGCTCCTTATATACAGTTAAAACAACATTCGGCGACCACGTAGATGGTCTTTTCAATACTCCTGATGTAATAAAGGAAAATAGCCTGGGTACATCTGCGTATTCCAAACCGGCAATGATGCTGAATGTTCTGCGTGATGTGGTACTTGGGCCTGAACGCTTTGACGCCGCTTTTCGTGAATACATCAATCGCTGGGCATTCAAACATCCTACTCCCTGGGATTTCTTTCATACAATGGAAAATGCAGGTGGTGAGGACCTTGGCTGGTTCTTCCGCGGGTGGGTGTTAAATAACTGGAAGATCGACCAGGCGGTAACTGCCGTTAAATATATTGAGAACATACCTGAGAAAGGAGCAGAGATCACTTTATCGAATGAAGAGAAAATGCCGATGCCGGTGACAGTACTCATTAAAGAAGCCAACGGCAAAGAGCACAGATTCAACCTGCCTGTCGAAATCTGGCAGCGGGGTTCCGAGTGGAAATTCTCTGTACCCACCACCAGTGAGATCAAAGAAGTGATATTGGACCCTGACAGGAAACTACCTGACTGGAACAGGGATAATAATAAATGGAAGAAAGCTTTCTGACCGGAAGGTATTGTTAGTTTATTAGTCAGCTCAGGGGTTAATCAGTATTTCCTGATTGACCAATGACCCCGTTAACTAATCGACTGAGAAACCGATGAACTAATCAATCAGTCTGCTAACTTCGCAGGATGCGCTCCATCATCATCGGCTTTGGTTTACTTATCCTTTGCCTGCTGATACTGTTCCGTATCGGTGAAGCCAACTTTATCAAAGGCGATGTGAAACTGGAAGTGATCGTAGCCATTGCTGCATTTATCTTTTTCTTTGTTGGCCTGTATTTCAATTATCATTCTCAGAAAAAAGCATCACAGGCCCAGCCCTCTCCGCCCACTGCTGAGACAGCACCGGCATCCATCAATTATGAGCAGATCAAAAAAACAGGGCTTACCCAGCGGGAACATGAGGTACTGGTAAAAATGGCAGAAGGGTTGAGTAACCAGGAGATCGCCACCGCCTTGTATCTGTCTGAAAGCACTATCAAGACCCACGTATCCAACATACTTTTCAAGCTGGATGCAAAAAGACGTACACAAGCCATACAGATGGCTAAACAACTGAAGATCGTCCTCTGAAAACAGGAAATTGGAGTCAAATCCGCCTTTAGACGGAGGGTTTTCCTACTTTAGTATGAGGGCTTTCGGGCAGGCCGGATGTAGTTTGCATAAAATTTTAAAACATGAAACCAGTTGTTTTCCGGTACGGTATTTATGCCACACTGGCTATTGTAGCATTAAGTGCTTTCCATTTTTTCGTAATCGTTCCCAGCGTATCATGGGCGAATGCCGAAATAGCGGGTTATCTTACCATGATCTTGTCCATGATCTTTGTTTTTTTAGGGATTCGCTATTACAGAGACCATGTGAACAATGGTACTCTCGGCTTTGGGCAGGGGCTGAAAATCGGGTTGCTGATCGTATTGATTCCTTCTGTTTTCTTCGGACTTTTTGATATTTTATATACGGAAGTATTGAACCCCTCTTTTTTTGAAGATTACTATACCCATCAGATCGAAGTGATCAGAGCTTCTTATACAAAGGAGCAGGCCGCCGCTAAGATAAAATCTCTGGATGATCAAAAAGAAATGTTCGGCAACCCGGTATTCCAGTTTTTACTGATGGCTGCAACAGTTTTTGTGATCGGGTTTATCGTGACCATCATCTCTTCGCTGACATTGATGAAAAAGAAAAACGCCAGTATTGCTTAACCACTGCTAAAACAGAACAAGATGCAATTACCTTTATTGCAGACCATGCTGGGTGAAGTCACTGCTTTTACGATCAATTCACCTGATCCGGAAGTTTCATTACAATTCTACCAAAAATTAGGTTTCCGGGAAGTGATCCGTTCTGATTTCCCCTTCCCGTTTATCCAAATCACAGATGATGCGATCCTGATCATGCTGAGAAAATCTGATGAGCCATACCTTGCCCTCACCTACTACACCAACGACAGTGGAAAGATCGTGTTGGAACTGGAAGCAAGGGGTATTCAATTTATCTCCAGCCCGAATAAAGGAGATTTTGTTAAGAGGTATCTTTTTCAAAGCCCTGATGGCGCCAATATAAGTTTGGTGGAAATACCGGAATTATTTGCCAAACCTCCGGGGAAAACTATGATCAATATGAACCAGGCTGATTACTTCAAACCGGAAACTTATACCAATAAAGTTGCAGGTATGTTTGGCGAATATGCGCAGCCGGTCGAAGACCTGGAAAGATCCATTGCATTCTGGGAAAAGATCGGTTATACGCTTCTTTCGAAATATACCGAACCGCAGCCATGGGCTATCCTATCCGACGGATCGGGTATCGCCGGATTGCATCAATCCAAAGAGTTTAGTTCTGCATCGATCACTTTTTTTGCTGCTGATATGAAATCAAAACTTGAAAACCTGAAAAAGCAGGGATTGACGTTTAAAGAAATTAATCCTGCCAATGCCATACTGACCACCCCGGAAAATCAGCAGCTATTCTTATTCAATTTTGGAATGTAACTTTAAAGAATCTCCAAACAAAATAATATGACATCCAAACAAATACTGGAAGAAATAAAGAAAGCAGGCAGTGAATCCATCAAAAAGATTCACCTGAAACATGGCGCCAAAGAGCCCTTCTATGGTGTGAAAGTGGAAGACCTTAAAAAGATACAGAAGAAGATAAAAGAGAACCAACAGCAGATCGCTATGGAGCTTTTCTCTTCCGGGATAGGTGATGCACAGTACCTGGCAGGCCTGATGGCAGATGGGTCGAAGATGAGTGCAAAAGAATTGCAGCAATGGGTGGAATCTGCCGAATGGCAAATGATCAGCGAGTATTCAGTAGCATGGGTGGCGAGTGAACATAAAGATGCATTCCAGATCGGTCTGAAATGGATAGACTCCAAAAAACCACATGTGGCGGCTGCCGGATGGAACACCCTTAGCAGTGTGATGGCTACCCGGCCCGATGATATGCTCAATATTGCCATGCTGAAGAAATTACTGGTCCGGGTAGAAAAAGAAATTGAAAAGGCCCCTAACCGTGTTCGCTATTGCATGAATGGTTTTGTGATCGCCACCGGCAGCTTTGTAAAAGAGCTGACTGCCCTAGCCACTGCCACCGGTAAAAAGATAGGCAACGTGGAAGTGGACATGAACGGAACATCCTGTAAAGTTCCTTTTGCACCTGACTACATTAAAAAAGTGATCGACAAAGGATACCATGGTAAGAAAAAGAAAACGGTCAAATGCTGACAAAGCTGTGAGTTTTGAACTACAAGCATACCGGCTTTTCAGCAAATTGTTATTGTTAACCCTGTTACTTATTTCATATGCCAATACAGTTTACCCTTACTGAGCATTTTCATGTTGCTAAAGAAAAAGTATTTGAAGGACTGACCAATCTCGATGCTGCCCGCAGTTGGATGAAAGGTTTCGTCCGCATTGAAAAGATAAAGGGTGATAAAGTGGAGCCCGGTGCTGTGTGGCGGGAAACCCGGAAGATGTTTGGGAAAGAAGCAACCGAAGAGTTTGAAGTAACCTCTGTAATACCTGATAAAGAGATAAGGCTGCGTGTAGACGGAACAAAAGGCTCGTCAAGAAAAGGTGAATATTTGTTTCAATACCTGCTTGAAGAGAAGAATGGCGGCACTGAAGTAACACTAAACGGGGAAATAGCAGGCCTGAAGGGCTTCAGCGCTTTTATAGGAAAGTTGTTTGCCGGGATGTTCAAAAAAGCCTGCAGGAAAGATCTGCTGTCACTCAAACAGCATCTTGAATCAGGAATATAGTTCATAACAGACCAGTAAGTGCCGTAAAAGAAATACTTTCCAGCAGTTCTCTTTCTGAACCCTCCTTCTTTTTTTTCCATTTTACAAGGCTGATATTCCCGTCAGCGATCTCTATCCCGGTAATATCGCCATCACTGAAACAGCAACACCCACTATTAAAATAGGAAGGCTTCATGCTCATATAATCCACAGCAACTGCGGCAAATTCTTTTTCTCTTTTCCTGATCTCGCTTCGCACTTCTTCTGCTTTGACAGCATCATTTCTTTGAGTGGCCAGTTGATACTGTTTATACAACCTTTCCAATAATGTCAGTGACGCAAATACAGGTTGATGTGTATGCCCTGTTACCAGTAATATATCCTTCTGGTTCGATGACCATTGATACATGATATCATTATGCAAAGTTTTTTTATCTGTATCATATGCAGGTGTATTCGGATTGACACGCAGATACCCCTGCAACGGAGCCCAGATATTGGCCACGAACCATTTGCTGAACCAGTTGCCATCACTACTGGCATCTCCCTGATGACCATGAGCACAAAATATATGAAGTGGCTTCCCGCTGATACTGGTTGCCAGCACAACCCCTTCATATATTCTCACTTCTTCTTTAAAAATGCGTTTCAACTGCCACCAGGCTATCGGGTCATTACCCCAGTACAGGTCATGGTTACCAAAAATTTTGATGAACCTTTTTTGTTCTGCAAAATTTCTCTCGGCTTCGAAAGTAGCCTGATTATACTTTTTCACTTTACTCAAAGAGTTCTCCCATAGTTCCTCGCTGTCGCCCATATTGATAAAAACAAACCCGTTCCGGTGATAATGATCCAGGGCGGCCAGGTAATTCGGTTCAGATAACGCAAAATCATCCGCTCCATCCCTGGCCCCTTTATGCTGATCAGAGAAAATAATGAACTTACCCGCCTTTTCTTCGAAAGTAATAAGCCTCCCTTTTTTGTTTTGCTCTTCCAAAATACTTTGATATAGCTTGTCTAAGGCCCTGAATATTTTCGCCCTATCCGGTTTGGATGAGAAATTTGAGGTAGCCCACAGAACAGGTCTTAATAGTAGTCGCCGGAAGAAGCGCCGCATTGTATTAATTAGTCTCCTGCTAAGATAGAGAAATGAGGGTCAATACACTAAAACGAATGTGCTTTTACGCTTCCCGGCTTCAGGCCGAATACCTATATTTGTTTTTTACACCTAACTGCTCATGAGAAAAATTTACCTGCTTTCAACCCTTATCCTGGGTTCATTTTTTACGTTAAATGCTCAGGTGGTCGATGACCTTTTTCAGCAACGAAACAATCTTTCAAAAGATTTTCATCAGATAGCCCGTAATTATGGGGCGCTGGAATTGAACCTTTCGAAACTGACAGCGGTGCGACAACAACCTTCATCATCCCTGCGGCTGCAATTACCTTTTGAAGGCAGGCAGCTAAAGCTGCAACTAGAAAGAGTAAATATTACATCTGATAATTTTTCTGTGATAGAAGCAAGACCTGATGGCAGCCGCCGCACGATCAATTACCCCGGAGGAAATTTCTACCAGGGAAAGATCGAAGGCCTGTCATCTTCATTTGCTACTATCAGTATAGTCAACGACCAGGTATTTGGCATCATTGCCGATGGACAAAGCAATATCGTCCTTGGCGCTGTGGAAAATAACGGAACAGCCACTAATGAATATATGCTATACCGGGAGACAGATCTGCAGGTGCCTAATCCTGTCAACTGCTTTACCGGCGAGATTCCCGTTGACGGTCCGGCAACAAACAATGGAGTTCATTCCAACGCCAGAGTAAATGCTGTTGGTGAGCCTGTAGAAGTTTATTTTGAATGTGATTATAAATTTTACCAGGATAAAGGAAGTAACACGGTCAATGTTATCAACTATGTGCTGAGTTTTTTCAATAATACCGCATTGCTTTATGCCAATGAAAGTATCAAGATACAGGTATCGCAGATACTGGTATGGACAACGCAGGATCCGGAAGCTGCTGCCGGTTTAACTTCAACCAGTGCATGCCTTACTTCTTTCCGCGACAGGATGGCTACCACGACCTACATCGGTGATTATGCGCATTTTCTTTCAACCCGTTCTCTCGGAGGAGGTATTGCATATTTGCTGAGCAACCCCTGTTCCAGTTCCAAGCAATTCAGAACAGCAGTAAGTGCGATCAATAACACCTACAATAACGTCCCCACCTACTCATGGACTGTTGAAGTAGTCACCCACGAACTGGGACATAATCTTGGATCAAATCATACTCAATGGTGTGGATGGGCCGGTGGTGCACTTGACAATTGCTATACTACAGAAGGTGGTTGCGCCCCCGGACCACAGCCATCAAATGGCGGAACGATCATGAGTTATTGTCACCTTACCAGCACAGGTATCAACTTTAATAACGGGTTCGGTCAGCAGCCGGGGGACAGAATCAGAAGTGTGGTCGGAAGCGCCGCTTGTTTTGGAAACTGCCGGATGACCATTGACGTTACCAAACAGGATGCTTCCTGCGGACAGAATAACGGGTCTGCGACTGTAACTGCCACAAATGGGACCGGTACCATATCCTACGCTTGGAGCAACGGGCAAACAGGCGCTACTCTATCGAATGCTGCGCCGGGAACTTATCATGTGATAGTCAACGACGCATCCGGCTGCCAGGTGATGCAGGTAATCACTATAGGTAATAGCGGAAGTGCTTTAACATTCAGCCTTACCCCCAGTGGTACTGCTGGCTTTTGTACCGGCGGTAATCTGACACTTACAGCTACAAATAATCCAGCTTACACCTATGTATGGCGGAAGGATGGCGTGATCATTGGAGGCGCTACTTCTTCTACATATAATGTTACTGCAGCAGGAACTTATGCTGTGACGGCAACTTCGGGAGCTTGTTCTGGCACACAATCAGTGACTGTATCCGTGGTGCCAGCGCCTACCGCCAGCATTACCCCGGGCGGCGCTACCACATTCTGTGATGGGAATAATGTAGTACTGAATGGGAATGCAGGTGGTTCTTATAACTATCAATGGTACAATAATGGTAACCCGATCAGCGGGGCTATCAACACAACATACACTGCCTCTACCGGCGGCAATTATACGGTAAAAGTTTCTGCCGGTACAGGCTGTGAAGTAACCTCTTTACCGGTTACTGTTACAGTAAATACTTCACCAACTGCCACGATCAGCACCGTGACGCCTTTGAGTTTTTGTGCGGGCGGCAATGTAACCCTTAATTCAAGCACAGGGACCGGCTACAGTTATCAGTGGTACCGTAACGGGACCTTGCTAACCGGGGCTATACAACCCATTTACGCAACAAGTACAGGCGGAAGCTATACAGTAGTAACAACTTTCGGAAACTGCTCGAAAACATCGGCTGCTTCTGTTGTTACAGTGTGGAATAATCCTGTTGTATCAATATCTCCTGCTGTTTCAACCATTGAAAAATTCCAAAGCCAGATACTTAGTGGTACAGGTGCTGCCACGTATAACTGGGATACACAACCAGCGTTCATAGGATCGGCAGGCACTAACGCAACCTATAAGCCTTTAACGACCACTAATTACACTATCCAGGGAACAGATGCTAATGGCTGTAAAGGAACAGCCAATGCCACCATTAATGTTATTGGATGCGGCGATGTTACCGGTATTTCGGTTACGAAATACAGTCCATCAAGAGTTATTGTCCGTTGGAAAAACCCCGACGGTGCGACAGCAGATACTTTGCAGTATAGAAAAACAGGCACAGCCGCATGGACAAAGATCTATGTAACCGGAGAAGAATATGAATTGAACGGCCTGACACCCGGAACCGATTATGAATACAACGTTATTGCCCTTTGCAGCACCACAACCGTATTTCTGCCATCTGTAACTAATACGTTCAAAACTGACGGGTTAACCGCCGGATTGTATATACGTCTGTTCCCCAATCCTGTTACTTCGGCCTCCAAACTGGAGATCATTACGGACAATACATTTACTTTACAGGTATCTGTTTTTGACAATACAGGAAGAAAAGTGGGTAACATTAGCAGTACTGAAAATTTGCCGGCGGGCCAGGTCATCAAAACTATTAATGCCGGGATATTACCGAACGGCATTTATCATATCGGAGTCAGTATTAATAATAAGATGCACAACGTAAAAATGGTGGTCATGCACTAAGCATATTCTATTCTTTATCACATAAAAAACTCCGCCTGTAAAGCGGAGTTTTTTATTAGGCTCCCTTATATTATAGTAAGATCATTTTACAGCGATCATGCTGATCTCCACATTTACAAATTTCGGTAAGGCAGATACCTGAACGGTTTCCCTCGCCGGAAAATCCCCGTCAAAATACTTTCCATATACTTCATTGATATCTGAGAAACGGTTCATATCTGTAATAAAAATGGTGGTCTTGACCACATTACCAAAATTCATTCCGGCAGCCGTTAAAATGGCCTTCAGGTTTTTCATTACCTGGTGAGTCTCTTCCTGTATATCCTGTTTCCTTAACTCCCCGCTCCTGGGGTCAATGCATATCTGGCCTGAAATATGTAATGTACCTCCGGCCAGTATAGCCTGGTTATAAGGCCCGATCGGGGCAGGGGCATCGGCAGTATTAATTACTATTTTATCCATGTTTTTGATTTAAAAAAACGAACAGCGAATATAGCTTTATACACTTTCTTTGCAAAAAAATGATATGAAACTGCTGGTCATAGCTGATGACGTACAAAAGGAAGTACTACGCACTGGTGGTCTCAGCAATGATATTCATATTGAATGGATCAGCGGCACTGATCAGGCTGTTCAAAAAGCAACATTCGACGGATGTATCGATCTTTTATTTGAGAATAGTCCGGAAAGAATTCAATGGCTAAAGAAAATACAGACGCCCCTGGTGATAGTTAATGCAGTAACAGTGACCCTTGAAGAAATACAGGAGGATTTTGTCCGCATAAATGGGTGGCCCATATTCCTGGAAAGGCCCGTCGTGGAAGCCGCCTGCAAAAATGAAAGGATAAAAGAGAAAGCCGGGGCAATTATCTCTCTTCTGGGAAAAAAAGCAGAATGGGTTATGGATATAACAGGTTTCATTACGCCACGGATCATTGCCTGCATTATCAATGAAGCATTTATTTCGCTGGAAGAAAATATAAGCAGCAAGGAGGAAATAGACACAGCTATGAAACTAGGAACCAATTATCCCTATGGGCCCTTTGAATGGGGGGAAAAGACAGGGCTTAAAAATATATATGCCCTGCTGGCAAAATTAGCCGTTAAACAAAAAAGATATGAACCGGCCGCATTACTTTTAAAAGAAGCAATGGTATAATGGCAATATTTTTAAATATAGACACGACAGAAGAAACAGCCTCAGTCTGCTTATCAGATAATGCCGAATCCATTGCATTCATTAAGAATGCGGACCAGAAAGACCATGCTGCATGGCTTCATAAAGCCATACAATCAATGATCAATGATTCAGGTATAGGGCTAAGAGACATCAATGCAGTAGCCGTGAGCATTGGCCCGGGGTCCTATACCGGGTTGCGTGTCGGACTGTCTGCCGCTAAGGGTTTATGCTATGCCCTGAATATCCCGCTTATTGCTATCAACTCATTAAAGCTGATCGCATATGCAGCTAAATCTTCTAATACAGATTTAATTTGCCCGATGATTGATGCCCGCCGCATGGAGGTGTTCACTGCCTTATATAACTGCTCTTTGACCGAGATCAATAAGCCAGAAGCAGTAATTATCAATGAAATGAGTTTTTCTTCATTACTAGCTGAAAATAAAATAGTTTTTTGTGGTAGTGGCAGCAAAAAACTGCAAAATATCCTCTCCCACCCCAATGCACTGTTCAGTACCAATAAGGCTTCTGCAATTGATATGCCTCATATTACAAGCGTGTCATACCTGGAAAAAAGCTTTGCAGAGATTGCATATACAGAACCTTTATACATAAAAGAATTTTACTCTCCGAGCCGCAAGCCGCTCATATAAAAGAGCGTCTTATTAACATTTTTATCATAAAACAAAAATGTTATAGGATTAATTTTGCTTTTTTCATTTAACCGGAAACAACTATGAACAACTATATGCTGACATTGAACACATTACCTGAAAATGGAACTGAACTGAAAGTGGATCTACTGAATGTAAAAAAAGCGTCACTGATCCTGCGGGCTATTAATCATAAGCTGAGGCAGCAGATCCTGAAATTAATAGATGAAAGCGGAAAAATAACCGTGACAGAGATCTATGTAAAACTGCGGTTAGAACAGTCTGTAGCTTCTCAGCATCTGGCGATCCTTCGCAAAGCCGGGTTTGTAAAGACCGAAAGAGACGGAAAATACATTTACTATACGGTCAACACAGAAAGAATTGAGGACCTGAACAAGTTCACAAACTCTCTGTTGAACTAACTACCAAAGAAAGATCATTGAATAAAACGATCCGCTACGGCGGGTCGTTTTTGTTTAAAAAAAGTATTTTTGAAAATAATATGTAATCTATGTACATCAAACAGTTATATACAGGTTGCCTGAGTGAAGCGGCTTATTATATAGAAAGTAAAGGGGAGGCTGCAATAATTGATCCGCTGAGAGATATTGATATTTATCTGGACCTGGCCAATGAGCGAAAAGCAAAGATCAGGTACATTTTTGAAACTCATTTTCATGCTGACTTTGTCAGCGGTCATCTTGACCTGGGCAAAGTAACTGATGCTCCCATCATATATGGACCCGGCACCGAAACAAAATTTCCTGTTCATATTGCCAAAGATGGCGAACAATTTAAAGTGGGAGGTCTCACCATTGAGGTTATGCATACACCCGGGCATACATTAGAGTCGGCCTGCTATTTATTAAAAGACGAGTCCGGCAAAGATCATTGTGTATTTACCGGTGATACATTATTTGTCGGCGATGTAGGCCGGCCTGACCTGGCACAAAAAGCTGATGAGATAACGATCAACGATCTGGCAGGTATGTTATATGAGAGCCTGCAGAAAAAAATAGTACCCCTTAATGATGATGTTATTATCTATCCTGCACATGGTGCGGGCAGCTCCTGTGGCAAAAATATAGGGGCTAACACTTACAGCACTATTGGCGAAGAAAAGGAATATAACTATGCATTGAAAGCGACCTCAAAAGAAGATTTTATTAAAGCTGTAACTGATGGGATCCCACCACCGCCACAATACTTTCCTATCAATGCCAGGATTAATAAAGAAGGATATGACAGTATTGATGATGTGCTGACAAATGGATTGAAAGCGTTACCGGTAAGCGAGTTCAAAAAATTGATGCACGATGATAAAACAATTGTACTTGATACCCGCCGGGCTACAGATTTTACACTGGGATTTGTACCTGGTTCTATCAGTATCGGGCTGGATGGTCGGTTTGCAGAATGGGCCGGCAGTTTACTCTCATTTGATGCGCCTATGTTACTGATAACAGAAACCGGTAAGGAAAAAGAAAGCATTATCAGATTGGCAAGAGTTGGACTAGATAAAGTTCAAGGGTATCTTGACGGCAGTTATGAAGCCTGGAAAAACGCCGGCGAAGAAATTGACATGATCGTTGATGTAGAAGCAGATGAATTATTGATGGACATACCTTTTGACCCGAACCTTGTGGTCGTTGATGTTCGCAAACCAACGGAATATGCAGAAGGGCATTTAAAAGATGCCATTAACATACCTCTCAGTGAAATGACCGATCCGGGGAGCATGGTGAATATTGAAGACAATCATAACGTATATGTTCATTGCGCAGGCGGTTATCGCAGTGTGATCGCTTCCTCATTGTTAAAGCGACAGGGTATTCATAATATCCGGAACGTTGTGGGTGGCTGGGGCAAGATTATTGAGCAGGGAAAAGTGGAGATCATCAAAGAGAAAAGCGTACTGAATTGAACGGCCTTCCTGGATGAATGTAAAATGATGGTGTAAAAAATATACTTATTTCACTATTTCTCCATACTCCTCCTTCCATTCCCATTTCCATCTGCGGTGGCTCCAGAGATAATTTGCCGGATCTTTACGGATAGTAGCCTCCACTACATTCTTATACATCAAAGTAAGCTGTTCGGGAGTGTATGAAGAGCTGTCCTCAGAGATTGGCGTAACTCTGAATTCATAATAACCTCTCTTTACTTTATGAAAGCCCACAAACACCACAGCCGTATTATTTTTCACTGCCCCTTTGCCCGGTCCGGTAATGAAAGGGACCGGTCTCCCAAAAAAATTCATCCAATAGGCAGCAGCAGGATTTCCTGGATTTTGGTCGGCAGCCAGCGCCAATGCATACTGCGCAGAAAATACTTTGTGCATTTTGTTTTTAAAATCCTGTGCAGAGATCAGTACCGTACCATACCGGGCCCTGAATTTTAAAAAAATCCTGTCAAATATCTTATTGCTGATAGGCATGTATATACCCACAAATGGGGCTTTCAGGTTTTTGGCGTAAATAAGATTGGCAAATTCCCAGTTGAACTGGTGAGCGGCCATGACATTGATACTATACCCTTTTTCGATCAGACTGTTGATATACTCGAATTCGCCTTTGCCTCTTCTTTCCAGTTCTTTCGTACTGATCGATAGCATTTTCAACGATTCAATAAGCGTGTCAGTAAAATTCAGGTAAAACTGTTTGGCGATCTTAATTCTTTCATTCTCTGATTTTTCAGGAAAAGCGATCTGCAGGTTATCCAGTACTACTTTTTTCCTGTAGCCCGATAAGTAATAAACAATAAAGTAAGCCAGGTCCGAAAAAAGATACAATACTCTCAGCGGCAGCAAAGAAAAAGCGTAAAGAAGCCCGTAAACGATATAATACATCAGCTATTAAATATTAAAGTACGATATTCTGTACCAGTTCACTCTTACCTTTATAATCCGTATTATAATGTAAACCGCGGCTTTCCTTACGGAACATGGCGCCTTTTACAATAAGATAACCTACCGTGATCAGGTTACGCAGTTCCAGCAACTGGATGGATAAAGAAGTATTTTCGTATAACTGTTCTGTTTCTTCCCATAACAGATCCAGTCGGCGCATGGCCCTTTGCAAACGCACATCATTGCGCACAATACCGACATAATCACTCATTACCTGCTGCAGTTCTTTCAGGCTTTGCGTGATCAGGATCATTTCTCTGGGCTCACTGGTACCCTGTTCATTCCAGTCAGGAATATTATCAGTAAAAGAAAGTTTATCCGCCCTGTTCACCGCATCAGTATAACAACGATGAGCAAAAACCATTGCTTCCAGAAGGGAATTACTTGCTAAACGATTGGCTCCATGTAACCCTGTGCTTGAACATTCGCCGCAGGCATACAGATTCTGGATAGAGCTTCTGCCCCATTCATCTGTTTTGATCCCACCACAACTGTAGTGGGCTGCCGGGGCAACAGGTATCATGTTCTTTTTAATATCGATCCCTATGGACAGGCATTTCTCATAGATATTCGGGAAATGCTCAGTGAACTTCTCTTTTTCAAAATGACGGCAATCAAGCCAAACATGCTCGGTACCTGTCCGTTTCATTTCGCTATCAATAGCCCTCGCAACGATATCTCTCGGGGCCAGATCTTTTCGTTCATCATATCTCGCCATGAACGCTTCACCTTCTTTATTACGTAAAATACCGCCATCACCCCGAACAGCCTCTGTAATTAAGAAAGCCTGTCCCTTCATACCCGGTTCATACAATGCAGTAGGATGAAACTGGATGAACTCCATATTCTCAATTCGTCCTTTGGCCCTGTACACCATAGCTACACCATCACCCGTTGCAATAGAAGGGTTCGTAGTCGTTCTGTATGCCTGCCCGTTTCCGCCGGTAGCCAGTAAAGTTATCTTTGCCAATATCTTTTCTACCTGGTTGGTCTGAGAATTCAATACATACACACCATAACATTCAATATCAGGCGTAGCTTTCGTAACAAGGTATCCGAGATGGTGCTGCGTGATGATATCAATAACAAAAAAATGTTTCAGTATCTCAATATTCTTTTGTTTAGCAACTGCTTCAAGGAGGGCTCTTTCCATTTCCCAGCCTGTCACGTCCTTGTGATGAATAATGCGGTACTCTGAATGGCCTCCTTCCTTTCCTAATTTATAGTCACCGTCCTTTTCTTTATCAAACCTGGCGCCCCATTCTATCAATTCCCTTACCCTGTCGGGTCCTTCTTTTACAACAATTCCTACCACTTTCTCATTACATAACCCGTCACCGGCTATCAGTGTATCTTCAATATGCTTTTCAAAACTGTCATTCTCCGGGTCATTTACCACTGCCACACCACCCTGCGCATATTTGGTATTGGTTTCATCGGCAGCAGCTTTTGTCAACACCAGTATTTTTTTATCGGGATAGCATTGAGCCATCTTCAGCGCATATGTTAGTCCGGCTATCCCCGATCCAATTACTAAAAAATCTGTTTTTTGCATAATAAATTATTATTTGCCCTGCGACAGTAATTTACAACGTCGTACTCCGTCCTTATGCATCCTTCCACAAAATTATTCCCTGCTATTCACATTAATATACCTGCCCGCCCCATTCACAATAAATAACTGGGCAAGCCCGTACGTCAGCATGATTACTGGCCCCGCCAGTTCAACCGATTGGTAAAACTTATTGGCCGCCAATACTGAATCTGAAACAACAAACAGTAAAGCGCCCATCATCATCCGGCGACCTGCAGCTTTATCTTTAATATAAAGCATGTGCATGGCCAGCATGAACATAAAACTGATAACAAGGCCATATATACGCACCGGCTGTTTCATATCACCCAGATAAGGGGAAAGAAAAGTAATAAGAGCTGCGTAATAAACAACTACCCCCAGCAACAGCCATAAGTTACTCTTTATGTTTTCCTTTATCCTGATCAAATGAAAAAGAATAATATAGAAAATATGGGCGATAAGAAAGGCGGATAATCCCAGCAAAAAGAAAATTGCATTACTTACCTGGAACATCAACAACACATCGCCCATCCATGAAAAGATTAAAGCAAACAAAACCCATTTCTTTAAGCCGGGCTCAGTTCCTTTTGTTTGTAAAAGAAAGTAAACAATCAATGAAATAATGATAAGGGGCTTTGAACAATATTCCAGCCATTGCTCTTTCAGCAGTCCGCCAATGATATTGGAAGCAAGTACGATGACGAACATTAATACAGAAGATCGCTTATTCACCCGGTGTAGTTTAATTAGTTGGCTCTACCCATGCTTCATTTTCTTTCAGCAGGTCGATCAGTTCCTGTACCGCCACTTCGCTGTTCACATTTCTTTTTACAACTTCTTTTCCTTTGTACAAAGTGATCTTGCCGGGTCCGCTGCCCACATAACCGAAATCTGCATCGGCCATTTCACCGGGTCCATTCACAATGCATCCCATGATAGCGATCTTTACCCCTTTGAGGTGATGAGTTACAGAACGGATCTTCGCAGTAGTTTCCTGCAGGTCAAATAATGTTCTTCCGCAACTGGGGCAGGATATGTATTCTGTTTTAGAGATACGTGTCCTCGTTGCCTGCAAAATGCTAAAAGCTGTATTATTCATGAACTGTTCCGCTGTCTGGTTCTGCAGATAATTTCTGCCAGAGGCGTTCACAGATGCCGGATTACCTTTAACAGAGTTGTAGGCAAAAGAAGTCATCCCAAGACAAATTCCATCACCTAAACCATCCAGCAACAAAGCGCCGGTTTCTGTAGCAAAATGTATAAGATGTCCGTCAGTTGTATTCTGATTACTGTCGGTTATTAATACAACCGGATTCTTTATATCCCTATTCATTAACTCCGCGAACATACGGCGCACAGCCGGCATTGCATAAGTATTCATACTGCTCAGGCAAATAATCACAGATGGATCGTTAGCTAATTCGTCGAGGTAAGGAATATCCGTGATCATGCTGAAACAATCTATCATCACAAAATTCATTTTCCCGCTTTTTGCACCGGCTTCCACGTACCCGCTATCCTGGAAGATTGGAAAGTATTTTTCTCTATCTGCAGCATCATCCCATGCAGCCGGGTAAACGATCACTTTCAATGTGCCGGGTAATGCAAAGTCCGGTAACTGGTGGCCGGTAAAAATATAATCAGCCGCAGCATCACTAATATTCCATTTATCTGTTGCTTCATTGTATATATAGCCAATCCCCTGCAAATCAGCCGGAGTTATTCTTTCCAATTTACTCAGATCGGCAATAACAACGGGCACCTGTTTACCTCCAACATTATCGACAGCAAATGTTTTCCTTCTTTGATAATGGAAAGGATTGAGCGGAAACTGAGCAACAGGTGGTATAATTACTTTGCCAACACTTTCTGATCTCCGGCCTCTTTCCTCATACCTCTTCACTATATCCTTACATACCGGAATCTCTAGCTCCGGATCTTCAGTTAATGAAACACGGATCGTATCGCCCAATCCATCTTCCATCAGTGTACCGATACCAATAGCGCTTTTGATCCTTCCATCTTCTCCGTCCCCCGCTTCTGTTACGCCGAGATGCAAAGGATAACATTCACCAAACTCATCAAACATTGTTTTCACGAGCAGGCGATAAGCCTGTACCATTACCTGCGGATTGCTCGCTTTCATGCTCAACACAATATTGTTATAGGCTTCAGCTCTTGCTATGCGGAGAAACTCCATGGCGCTTTCCACCATTCCCACCGGTGTATCGCCATAGCGGCTCATGATACGGTCGCTCAGTGAACCGTGGTTAGTGCCGATACGCATAGCAGTGCCGTACTCCTTGCATATCTTTATTAAAGGGGTAAACCGTTCTCTTATTCTATCTATCTCTTCTGCGTAATCAGCATCAGAATACTCGATCAGCTCAAATTTTTTCTTGTCAACATAATTGCCGGGATTCACCCGGACCTTTTCCACGATCCTTGCTGCTATCTCTGCAGCATTGGGTGTAAAATGGATATCCGCTACCAGCGGAGTGGCATAACCTCTTTTCCGAAGTTCGTTTTTGATATTCAGTAAATTCTCCGCTTCTTTTTTTGAAGGTGCTGTAATGCGTACCAGTTCTGCTCCGGCCTCAATACAACGGATGCTTTGCTCCACCGTACCGATTGTATCCATCGTATCAGTTGTGGTCATCGTTTGTACCCTTACCGGATGAAAATTTCCCAGCAAAAGATCACCGATCTTTACTTCCCGTGTTGCTAGACGTCTGTATTCCGTGAGAGATTCACAATAAAACTGCATGGTCTGTGTGCTGATATGCCTTTTGACTATTAAGAATCAGGCAAAGTTACTTAAGTAATCTCTATCCTGATCGGGAGGAGGAAACCAGCATATCCCTCAATTGCTTTTACCAATCTTTCGGCGAACCGGCGCCGGTTTTTGACTTTTGCATCTTTTGCTGCAGTTCTTTTTCCTTTTGCTGAAGCAGTTTGAGTTTTTGCTCAGCCTCGTTTTGGTTCATTTTAGGTTGTTGCTGTTGCTTCTTGTTTTGCTCCTGCTTTTTCTTTTTTTCATTTTCCTTTTTTGGAGGAGGATTTTTTTTCTTTAGTTCCATTAATGCCTTCTGAAGGTTTTCCCTTGCCTCTTTGTCATCCGGGTTTTGCCGCAGAGCATTTTTATAGGCTTCAATACTTTCCTCCAGTCTTTTCTGATCAGACAGAATAGCTCCTTTGTTATAAAAGGCCTTTGCCCTATCAGCGGCTTCACTGCTATTAATGGCAAGTTCATCAAATTCTTTAATGGCTTCGCTTTTTTTGGAAAGCCGGTAATTAGTACTTGCTAGGTTAAATTTTGCCGTCTTGCTGGAAGGGTCGTAAACCAATGCCTCCTCGTAAGCAGCCTTTGCCGGTTCGTACTGTTTTAGTTTATACAGGTCATTCCCCTTTTTTACAGATAACTCTGCCTGCTGTGCATTGACAATTGAATAAATGAGTAAGAACAACAATATACTGAACTGTTTTTTCATGCTATAGACAGTTTCTTTCTTTCCGGTATAAAAAACTCTGCTACTAAAAGTATAAGCATCGCCCCTGCAAACCACCAGTAATAGGTTTTGAAATTCATCAGCGATATATCACCAAATGCCTTACTTTCTATTTGTGATAGTTGTTTCTTCATCGCATCGACTGCTTCATCACTTCCTTCCAAACGGATATAGACACCGTTTGTGCTCTCTGCAATCGATCTTAACTCTTCCTCGTTAAGTTTGGTTACAACAGGATTGCCTGACGCATCCTTTTTATTTTCTCCGGTGGAAGGATCAATGATATTAGCTCCCCCAGGTGAACCTACCCCAACTGTATTGATCATCATCCCCTGTTCTGACAGGTCCTTTGCCGTTTTTATGGCTTCTGCATCATGATCTTCCCCATCTGATATCAAGACCACAGACTTGAACCTTCTTTCTGCAGTATTAAATGCATTGGCACTCATTTTTAAAGCCTCGTTTATCACTGTTCCCTGTTGGGGAATCACATCGGGCCTGGCAGAAGAAACAAATAGTTGTGCAGCCGCATGATCAGTTGTCAATGGCATTTGCAAATAAGCCTTACCCGCAAACAATACAAGCCCGATACGATCATTGGGCATCGTGCTCATCAGTTTGCTGATGAATTGTTTCGCCCTTTCCAGCCTGTTGGGCTGCAGATCGGCAGCCAGCATACTATTACTTACATCCAGTGCGATCACTACATCAATTCCTTTACGGTTCACACCATCAGTAGCCCCGGCTTTCCGCAGGTTCATAAGTGCCATAATACCGGCAGTAATTGCCAGCAGAAGAAGGGCAAATTTGAAGTTAAATAGCGTTGAAGAAAAATTACCGGTAAGTTCTTTTACCAGTCTTTTATCTCCCATTCTTTTTGTCACTTTCCGTTTCCATTGCAGGAGGAAAGCAAATAACAGGATAAAAAAGGGAATGGCTGCCAGCAGCCAGATGAATTGTGTATTTTGGAAATGAAGGTTCAAGTATTATTAAATAGCTTGCTATATTACTCAACAATTGCACCAGAATTCTATAATTTTCACTCAATGTTTTACGGAAAACTACTACTTACATTTTCCCCTCCATAAAACCCAGTTGCTTCAGGATATCTTTCAGCATTTTCATCCTGACGGTCCACATATTAAAGTCCTTATCCGGCGATTCGATATTCAGCACAAAGAAATAAGGGTGATTATTCTCCTCAATCCAGCCTACTAACCATCCGATAGCATTGCCATTCTCTTTAAAACCCCAGCCCGTTTTATACCCAAGACGATAATTGGTGTTGTTTTCAAAGAGCATGGCCCTTTTTACCATTTCCTGGTAGCTTTTAAAAAAAGGGAGTTGGTCAAAATATAGCTTTTTGACAATCCCCAGTTGCTGATCAGGGGTTATTTTGACCGAATTATCCAGCCAGAAACTGTCAACTGCTGACCTTATTATCACTTTTTCTGTATCTGTTTTTGCTCCATATTTTATACTATCCAGCCAGAATTGCATAGTATCTTTTCCTACACGCCTTGCCACTTCCTGGTAATAATTAACTGCCGAAACCCGAAATGCTTTATACATGGTCAGGTCCTGGTTCCAGTCAGCTACTCTTCTCACCACGCTGTCCCACCTGATAACCATGCTATCATTGCTGATCTTGCCAGTTTGTAACCCGATCAGTGAATTAATGATCTTGAATGTTGATGCAGGTAAATAACTGCTGTCGCGATAGCGTGATAAGTTGTATACGGTAAATTTGCCTGTTCCGTTATTCATCAGAGCAAAACAGCCCTCTACTTTATTTTCATCAAAATATTCCTTTAAGCTGTTATCGGTCTCAACATTATTGGAAGAGCAGGATGCAAATAGAACAACTGTCAGCAGGCAGGCGATAACGGGTCTCATCTCAAGAATAAATTTTAGCAAAATTAGCGGCTGAACAGGTGTAAACCATCACAATGCCCGTTATCATTGTTTGCTCAGCACTGCTCTTTGATAGGTGGCCACTTTATAACTATTTACAGCCGGAGACTCCTCTGTTCCATTACCGGTAGTAGCCACCGGCTTGGCAGAAATGTTATAGAACTCCAGGTTGAGCTTACCATTCTCCATCCAGTAAGAATTGATGATAGTACTGTTGCCAACAGTAAAAGCACCGCAGAGTTTATTAGCCAACCAGAACTGGTCCAGTACGATGCCATTATGTTCATCAATAGCCCAATGACCTTTGGTTGTATCTCTCGCAATCAGTGTATAAGGCCGGTTGTCTTTTGTTTCGCTGCCATAGATCAGT
Organism: Chitinophagaceae bacterium; assembly: GCA_016787135.1. GTDB lineage: Bacteria > Bacteroidota > Bacteroidia > Chitinophagales > Chitinophagaceae > VBAT01. Next base: position 36,481 of record JAEUVK010000033.1, read on the forward strand.
TGCCAGGTGTATAAGTTGGCCGTATCAGCGGGATGTATTTTCAATTCCATTACGACCTTTTGTGGCTCGTTAGTGTTGCCCTTGAACCATTGCAGTTCGCCTTTCCAGTTGCCTGTCCACGTATGAGGAAAGTTCTGGTTTTGAGCATGAACGTGGCATGTAAATACCAGTACCGGGAAGATCAAAAAGAAACAACGCATGTTTTTTAGGCTGAAAATAAAAAATCCCGGCATATTACCAGGATGAGACAATCTTTTGGGACAGGAACAGCATTAAAGATAGAATCCGCCCTTTTGCTTGTAGTGCTTATTGCCCTGGCAGTCCCTTTTTACAGACGCACAGGATGACAACATGAACATTACAACCGCTCCCGCGATGAAGCAAAGCATTAACTTTTTCATTACTCAGTTTTTTCGGGTCCAATAAATCAGTTTGGGAATTCCAGAGGAGGGATCGGTAGAATTAGTTCATCACAGGAGAAAACGAAAATAATAATCATATATTGTTTCTCATAGTTTGTCTCAAAGTTTTTTTACATATTCGCTGAAATCTCTCTTTATCGTAAAAACCCGAATTTGATTACTTTTATAATCTCAAATCAAAACTTCTTGCCATGAAGCAGTTCATTCTCACCCTGGCGGCTGTAGCTTTTTTGCTCACAGCCTGTAATAACAATACAAAAAAAGTAGAAGCGACCAGCGAGGACGGTAAGACAACTGTAAGCGCTGATGTAAGCCAGATGCAGCAGGTATCTGAAGAAATGAAAAAGCAATCCGAGGAGTTGCAAAAATTGCCCCCTCTGAGCCTTGATGAATTAAAAGCTCTTTTACCCGAACAACTGATGACGGCCAAAAGGACCGATTTCCAGACAACTTCAGTAACAGGAGCCGGGTTAGCACATGCAGAATATAAACTCAACGACTCGACAGAGCTTGAGCTGAATATTTACGATTGCGGTGGCCCCGGAGGGGCGGGGATCTATAACATGCAATATATGGGTATGCTGAATATTCAGTCAGAAAGTGAAGGCGAATACACCAAAACGATAGATTTCCGTGGAGGCAAGGCTTTTGAGCATTGCGATAAGCCAAATAACCACTGTACTATCACCTATTTTACCGGCAAACGTTTTCTTGTATCCATAGAAGGGCATAATGTTCATCCTGACGGATTGAAACAGGCTGCTGGTGAACTGAAAATATGAACTACATAAAGGCCCTGGTATTCTCAGGGTCTTTCGTTTATTTCAGCACATCTAACTCCATCCCTACTTTGGTAAAAGCTGCAATGGCTTTATCGAGATGCTTTTGTTCGTGGGCTGCACTTAGTTGCACTCTTATCCTTGCCTGACCCTTTGGTACGACAGGGAAAAAGAAACCTATTGCATAAATGCCTTCCTCCAGTAATTTACCGGCAAAATTCTGCGCCAGTACTGCATCATATAACATGATGGGAACTATTGGATGATCGCCGGGCTTAATGTCAAAACCGGCTTCGGTCATTTTGCTTCGAAAGTATTTGGTATTGTATTCCAGTTTATCCCTTAACTCAGTGGTTTCTGTCAACATATCGAGCACTGCTATCGAAGCCCCGGTAATAGATGGCGCTAAAGTGTTGCTGAACAAATAGGGTCTTGACTTCTGACGCAGCATGTCTATTACTTCTTTTTTGCCGGAAGTAAAACCTCCTGAGGCACCACCTAACGCCTTGCCTAACGTACCTGTAATGATATCTATTTTGCCCATTACACCCCGGTATTCATGTGTACCTCTCCCGGTTTTTCCTAAAAAACCTGATGAGTGACATTCGTCGATCATGATTGCTGCGTCATATTTTTCTGCCAGCTCAACAATCTTATCCAATTGGGCAATGGTACCGTCCATGCTGAATGAGCCATCGGTTACAATAATACGGCTCCGGCAACCGGCCGCTTCTTTCAGTTTCACTTCCAGGTCAGCCATATTGTTGTGCTCGTAGCGGAAACGCTGTGCTTTACAAAGACGGACCCCATCAATAATGGAAGCATGGTTCAGTGCATCAGAAATGATCGCATCCTCTTCATTGAACAAAGGCTCGAACACACCTCCGTTGGCATCAAATGCCGCTGCATACAGAATCGTATCTTCAGTACCAAGAAATTTCGAGATCTTTTGTTCCAGTTCTTTATGTATATCCTGCGTGCCGCAAATAAAACGAACACTGCTCATCCCATAACCATGTGAATCAATGGCCTTATGTGCCGCTGCTATCACTTTGGGGTGAGAGGATAGCCCTAAGTAATTGTTGGCACAAAAATTTAATACAGTTTTTCCGTTGACTGTTATTTCCGCTCCCTGCGGACTGGTGATGATCCTTTCTGTTTTATACAGGCCTGAAACCCTGATCTCTTCCACTTCTTTAGCGATACGGCTGGCAAATTTTTCGTTCATGCAGAATAGTTTAGGCAGCAAATATATTGAGTCGGCTTTTACCCCGTTTACAGGGCAGGCTCAGAAAACAGCCTACCCCCCATTTTTCGCATTTCATAGGCCAAAACAGGCGTTTTGTCAACTATTGGCTTTTTTGGAAAAAAACCTGTTTTACTTTTACTGTAACATTTTTTGGCTGATTGTCGTCAAAGACTGAAACCACAACCAACGTGAAAAAAGGGAATAGCATACGATCACTTTTACTGGCCGCTATCATTGCCGGGGGGTTCCTGGTATTGTGGGCTGCTTCCCCCGTCAAAGAACACAGTCCCTGCAAGGAATCCATGGAAGGTTGTTGCAAAAAGACCAGCGATGACAACTTCGATAAAATGTCATGGGAAACACTGCCTCACCGGTTTTTCTCCTCTCTGTAAGCTGATTAAGAAGCATTTGGACCGGCTATTTTTTTCAGCCGGCCTGTAACCTTTTCATAAAATCAATCGTTTAACCTGAAAATGCGGGTCACCCCCTGTATTTTTGAAATGTCTTCGGCTGTTTATGACTGAAAGAGAATACAATGAATGTGTAAGGACGTATGCAGACAATGTGTACCGCTTTATTCTGAAAAATCTCAAACATGAGGAAGATGCAAGGGATGTCGTACAGACCTCCTTTGAAAAAATGTGGCGCAACCGGGACGAGATAGACCCCTCCAAGAGCAAATCTTATCTTTTCACGGTCGCCTATCACCAGATGATAGATCATATCCGAAAAGTGAAAAGAATTCAGTTAAAAGAAGAGTTCAGCGAGCAGACAAGGGTGCAGGACCGCCCGGCCAGCAACCTGAAAAAAGTGCTGGAAGAAGCTCTGAGCCGGCTGAGTGAGACACAACGGTCACTGGTATTATTAAAAGACTACGAAGGATACAGCTACGATGAAATAGGGCAGATAATGGGCCTGAGTGAAAGCCAGGTAAAAGTGTACCTGCACAGGGCCCGTGTTCAGTTGAAAGAGTATTTGGTAAAAATTGAAAATGTGATCTGAAAGAAGCTACGGGTTAAAAGAAACAAACATGAAACTCAACCGCCAGAATTACGAAGAGTATTTTATCCTTTACCTGGATAATGAACTGGGCAGTGAAGACCGCCGGATGGTAGAAGTTTTTGCCAATGAGAACCCTGACCTGAAGGCTGAACTGGATATGCTGCTGCAAACTAAGCTCTCCCCTGATACTGCTGTCACTTTCGACAATAAAGAATCATTATTGTTCAGCAACAATTCGCCCATCAACCTGAACAATTACGAAGAATGGCTGCTCTCCTATATAGACAATGAACTGACTGTACATGAAACAGAAGAAGTAGAGAGTTTTGTTGCTAACAACCCGGTTGTCAAAAAGGAACTGGAGCTGTTCCAAAAGACCAAACTGCAGCCTGAAGTAATTGCACATCCCGATAAAGAATCCTTATACCGCAGGGACGAAAAAGTACGTGTGGTATCGATACGCTGGTGGCGTATCGCTGCTGCGGCTGTATTGCTCATCGGAATCATTACCACTGCTCTTGTTTTATTGAACAATAAAAAAGATAATGGCAGGAATGATATAGCCAGTGGTAACCCCAAAACAGAAAAAATAACAGACGATACTAATGCAGGTACAAACCCTGTCATTGCTCCAAAAGAAAACACAAGTACGCAAACAATTGCCGCAACGACACCCGGTGAATCAGAGCAACAGGAAAAAGAAACTGGCACCAAAAACGCTGTTGTTACCAAACAACAAAGGGCAAATACTACAAAAGAAAATAAACAACAAGCTTTGACTGTTGTACCTGAAGAAAAGGCCCTTGCAAGCAATGATAATGAAAGAAAAGGGGGCAATAATCTTCCTACAACTGAGCTAAACCCTTATGCGAATGGCAAACTTGATCCAAAACAAAATGAGATAACAGCCAAAACAGAAGTTACGCCTGAGATTTTAACAACTCCAGATAAAAAAACAGATATAGGCGCTGTAACAGCTGGCAACCTTCAACCGTCTGAAGAAATAGAACAGCCCACCGGTAAGAAAAACAAACTCCGTGGATTTTTCCGGAAGATCACCCGGACGTTTGAAAAAAGGACCAATATGAAGGCAACCGATGGAGATGAGGATCGCTTGCTGATCGCCGGGCTGGCCATTAAACTCAATTAAATTATTTTTAAATCAATAACTAAGATGAAAAGGATATTTACACTGTGCGTAACCCTATGCACACTGATGACAGGTTTTGCGCAAACAGACAGCACGGTCAAACAAGCGCCGGACACCATCAAGATCGGTGGTATGGTGATCATCCGTGAAAAAGGAAGTCAGCCTGATAAGGAGGAGAATAAAGAAAGAAGGGGGCTTCGCATCACTACAAGGAAAAACAGCGATAAACCTTCCAACATCAGCACCAACTGGTGGATCATTGATCTTGGTTTTTCCAATTATGTTGACAATACGGATCCGTCCAGTGCGGCTGCACAGTCCTTTGCCGGCGATGCTTATGATGGCAATTCCGAATGGGCCAAACTCCGGGCTGGTAAATCAAGAAATGTAAACCTGTGGTTCTTTCAGCAACGTATCAACCTGGTCAAACATGCAGTCAACCTGAAATACGGTTTAGGGCTTGAACTGAATAATTATTTTTTTGAAGATACCCGTGTGAAGTTTGAGAAGAATCCTTCCAGAATCGCATGGGATACAGGTTTGGAAGATGCCAAGAAGAATAAACTCGCAGCCGATTACCTGACCGTGCCGATGATGATCAATTTCAATTTTACTCCCAAACGCCAGAAAGGATTTGGTTTCAGCGCCGGTGTAAGCGCCGGATACCTTTACAGTGCCCGTCAAAAGACCAAGATGGATGGTGATATCGATAAAACAAGGAGTGATTTTGGTCTTGAACGCTGGAAATTATCTTATGTAGGCGAATTATTACTGGGCCCTGTAAAACTATATGGAAGCTATGCTTTTAAAAACATGTGGGAGAAAGGACTTGATATGACACCTTATACCGTAGGATTCCGAATCAGCAGCTGGTAAAAACTGCATTACGATCAATATTATTACTGAGAAAAGATTTTTGTTTTCCACATCCCGTTGATATAACTCAACGGGATTTTTTGTTGCATCATTTTTGCAGACTTCTATGCAATTGCAAAGCCATCGTTAAAACCAATCAATACCCGAAATAAAAAATGCCCATGTCCCGTTTTTAATTCCGGATGGTCAAGGACACAGCTATGAAACAATTACTCGTACTCTCGTCGTTTATAACAGGAAGCAGTTTTCTGATTCTTACTACTTCGCCGTCTTCACCGGAGACGACAAAAAGGTTATTCAAAAGATTGGATGCCGCCAGCAGCCCTGTTGGAAATGTCTCCATCATTATTGACAAGTCAGATTACGAATTAAGTGTGTATGATGATAAAGGGTGGTATGCTACTTACCCGGTAGTATTTGGCAACAACAGCCTGGATGATAAAAAAGTGGCCGGGGATAAAAATACGCCGGAAGGAAATTTCCGCATCAACAGCAAAAGAGTGCATGAAAAATGGTACCGTTTTCTGGCTATTGATTACCCCACTAAAGAAAGCTGGGAAAAATTCAACCAGCGGAAACAAAGGGGTGAAATACCCGCCTCCGCCAGTATTGGCGGTTCCATTGGCATACATGGTACCTGGCCCAATGAGGATTTTGTAATAGACAAATATAAGAACTGGACCCTTGGCTGTATTTCTATGAAACGGGATGATGTGGATGAGATCTATAAATTCACCCCTATCGGTACCAGGGTCACGATCAGAAAATAGTTCACTTTAGTTTTTCCAGGAACGTTTCCACTTCTTTTTTCCACGTAACAGGATCTTTCCTTAAAAAAGATTCATGTACGGCATTTTCGTATAGCACTAGTTTTTTATCTGCCGAAGGTATCGCTTCAAAAACGGTCTCCACTTCATTTTTCAAAACAGCCTCATCTTTTTCGCCATACTGTTCCAGTACCGGGCAATGTATATTTTTTGCATAACGGGCAGTCTTAAAACCAAAACCATTGAAGCCGTTTTCAACACCTATCCAGAAAGTGGTAAAAAAACCGAAAGGCTGTGAAGGGAAGCCCAGCGAACGGGCCCTGCCTTTGAGATGTGATTGCAAAGAAAGGAATGGCATCTCAATAATGATTCCCGTAGGCTGTAACTGATAATCTGTTATCGCTTTCATGACAGCCACTGCTCCCATGGATGCGCCCCAGAGAATGATCTTTTTTTCACCAGTGCTGTGTATATGATCGTATGCCAGTTTTACTTCTTCTGATTCCTTATAGCCTATAGTGGTCACATCACCTGTACTGTTACCATGTGATCTTGTATCTGTCAGCAATACATTATAGCCCCAGGCCCTGAATGCGGCAGCTTCGTCAAGGACCTGTCCTTTGTTGCTCGTCAGGCCATGAAACAATATTACTGTTCCTTTAGCCTCACTTTCCGGTTTCGCATACCAGGCGTTAATGTTTTTTTTACTTTCTGTTTTCCACTGTAAAGACGTGAATGAGAAACCGGGTGTATCCTTAAGAGGCTGCCTGTAAAATACCGGCCCCGCAAACAATCGCCAGGTCTTTGAAAAAATATTCCTTGAAACAGGTTTATTGGTTAATATTTCAGGGGTAGGGTCTTGTAAGTGTGTAAGCTTATGTGCATATAAAGCTGCACTTATGTTAATCAGTACGAACTGTACAAGCAGCACCCATAGTGTCCAGATCAAAAACGACCGGAGCCTTCTTTTCACTTTAACATTCTTCATTAGATATCAATGCGCATTATGAAAGTGGCTAAAGTAATTTTTAAGCCCCGTAATATCTAATGAACATCAAATTTTTTTTGAACCAAAGCCCAAAAAAATCAACTCAGGTATAATATTTGTGAAACGTTGACTACGCGTTTGTTTCAATAAATTGGAAAACCCATTAAGGCAGCCCAAACCGGCTGCTTTATTGTTTAAGGCCTTACAACTTCCCATTCTTTATCTCATCTACTACTCCCGGATCCAGCAAGGTTGTAGTATCTCCAAGATTCGAAGTTTCTCCTTCTGCTATCTTTCTCAAAATGCGCCGCATGATCTTGCCACTTCTTGTCTTGGGTAGCCCCGGAACAAATTGGATTTTATCCGGTTTGGCTATCGGACCAATGATCCGTGTCACAGTTTGCAAAATGTCCTGACGGGTCAGGTTCTCATCCACATGCATGTGTTCATAAATAACATAAGCATATATACCCTGACCTTTTACATCATGAGGGTATCCGACCACAGCGCTTTCCACCACGCCTGCGTGCATGTTGATCGCATTCTCTACTTCAGCTGTTCCCAAACGATGACCGCTTACATTCAGCACATCATCTACACGTCCCGTGATACGATAATTACCTTTCTCATCTTTCAGGGCACCATCCCCGGTAAAATACAGGTTATCGTAGGTCGCAAAATAGTTCTGCCGGCAACGCTCATGATCGCCGTAGGTAGTACGAATAATACCTGGCCATGGCGCCCTGATGCAAAGGTTTCCCTTCAGGTGACCCTGTTCATCTTTTTCCGTCACTTCCCTGCCGATTTCGTCCACGAGAACTGGTTGTACTCCGGGCATCGGCAGCGAGGCCCAGCTTGGTATGGCGGGTGTTACACCGGCGAGATTGGATATAAGTACACCCCCTGTTTCTGTTTGCCACCAGGTATCCACGACAGGGCATCTTTTTTTTCCGACATTCTCATCGTACCAATGCCAGGCTTCTTCATTGATCGGTTCGCCCACGGTACCCAGTATTTTTAAGGAAGAAAGGTCCTTTCCTTCCAATGGTTGTTTGCCAAAACCCATCAGGCTCCTGATAGCTGTCGGGGCAGTATATAGAATGTTAACCTTGTGCCTGTCTACAATATCCCAGAACCTGCCTGCATCCGGCCAGGTGGGAATACCTTCGAACATCAGGGATGTGCCGCCCGCACTTAATGGTCCATATACTATGTAGCTGTGACCGGTTATCCATCCGATATCAGCCGTACAGAAATGAATATCGCCAGGTTTATATTGAAATACATTGACAAATGTATAATTCGTCCATACCATGTACCCGGCGCAACTATGCACCACACCTTTGGGTTTACCAGTACTTCCTGAAGTATATAATATGAATAATGGATCCTCCGCATCCATCTCCTCTGCCGGGAAAAAAACTTTGCCGTCTTTTTCCACCTGACTTTCGGCATGTTCCATTTCGTCCTCCCACCAGACATCTCTTCCTTTGAGCATGGAAACAGGTGTTCTTGTCCTTGTATAAACGATCACCTTTTTAACGGTTCTGTTACCGATCAATGCATCATCAATCGTACTCTTCAACGGAATATCTTTATTACCCCGGTAAGCCCCATCGCAGGTAATAATATATTCCGCATTCGCATCATAGAGCCTGTCAGCAATACTTTGCGCACTGAAGCCTCCGAATATCACACTATGAACAGCACCGATCCGGGCACAGCCTAAAACAGCATAAGCCAGTTCCGGCACCATGCCCATATAAATGCAAACACGGTCACCCTTTTTTACCCCGTTATTCTTCAGCATCTGTGCCACCTGGCAAACCCTTTTGTGTAAACGGTTATAGGTAACGATCCTCACTCGTTCTTCCGGGTTGTTGGGCTCCCAGATGATGGCCGGCTTATCACCCATCGTTTCAAGATACCGGTCTATACAATTCTCTGTGATATTCAGCTTTCCGCCTTTGAACCATTCTACTTTAGGTTCTTTGAAATTCCACTCCAGTACTTTGTCCCATTTCTTTTTCCATTGAAAATGCTCAGCAATAGAACCCCAGAACTCATCCGGCTCATTCACACTTACGCGGTAAGCCATTTCGTACTGGTCCATGCTTGTGATCTGGTAAGGATATGACATATGCAATCCGAATTAAATTAAAGTTTATACTATGGGCGATAAATTTACACAACTGTATTTAAATTGAACTGATTTTACGGGAACGTTCCCGCGGATTTTCTTTTTTGCTTGCTATGTAAATTCATATCTTACCTGCATGAACCAATCCATATCACCAAAAACGATCCGCTCTGTCATTGCTGCTTCTTCCGTTGGTACCATGATCGAATGGTATGATTTTTACATTTTCGGGATGCTGGCCAAGACCATTTCCACGCAATTTTTTCCTGAAGGAAATGCAACAGCAGCATTGTTGAGCACATTAGCCATTTTTGCCGCCGGTTTTATTGTACGTCCTTTCGGCGCCCTGGTATTTGGCAGACTTGGAGACCTGATCGGCAGAAAATATACTTTCCTGCTTACTCTGGTATTAATGGGAGGCTCTACTTTTCTGATCGGCCTGGTACCGGGCTATAAATCTATTGGCATTGCAGCTCCTTTACTTGTATTATTATTACGATTGATCCAGGGGCTTGCATTGGGCGGTGAATATGGCGGGGCTGCCACATATGTTGCCGAACATGCCCCCGAAAATAAACGAGGTTTTTATACCAGCTGGATACAGACAACAGCCACTCTCGGCCTGTTTGTAGCTCTCGGTGTCATTATGGTTGTAAAACTGAATATGCCCGATGCACAGTTCAATGCGGAATGGGGCGGCTGGCGTTATCCTTTCTGGATATCCATTCTGTTGGTAGCGGTTTCGGTCTATATAAGATTAAAAATGTCGGAATCACCTTTGTTCTCCAAACTGAAAGAAGAAGGAAAGACATCAGTGAATCCATTAAAAGAAAGCTTTAGTCATAAAGCCAATTTCAAAATGGTGCTGGTGGCCTTGTTCGGCGCCGTGATGGGACAGGGTGT
>JAEUVK010000071.1 GCA_016787135.1 Chitinophagaceae bacterium
TTTGTCCTTTTCGCCACATATACTACCCGGAATAACCATAGATCTACATCACGCTATACCCGGTTTCCAATACCCGGGCTCATGCATTAACGATAATTGTCATGAAATCAATCTGCAAATTTGATCAGCAAAGCAATTATCAATATCGAGGCATACATAACCGGAAGTACAATATGAAGTTTCAGTTTTTTGCCTAAACCTCGTAACGGATCGTTGTTCATTTGTCTGAGTTTAATCAGGATATGCCAAAAGAAGTGCCGGGTAAAAAAGTTGGTGAAGACAACTGGTGAATGTCAAGTGAGACAAGGGTTTCGGAAGTATTGGGGTTAGAAACCGGGGGGACGGAAAATACAAAACCCTTCCAAAGTGGAAGGGTAGGTTTTCAAAATGAAAAAATATTTTCCTGCTATTTAGTTATATGATATTCTTCTATTTTCCTATAAAGAGTAGTTAGCCCGATGCCGAGATATTCCGCAGCCTTTGTCTTATTGCCTTTTGTATAGTGCAATACTTTTTCAATATGCTTTTTCTCAACAGATGCCAATGTAAGGCTACCTGTAATGTCATCATCGTGCTTCTGAATTTCATAAGGAAGATGTTCAGGGAGAATGATATTATCTTCAGCCAGGATAACTGCTCTTTCCATTACATTTCTCAATTCCCGGATATTTCCACCCCATGAATGATTACCTAACAGCTTTTGTGTTTCCTTGTTTAATGAAAAGGCGGGCCTGTTCTCTCTTACCGCATATTTGGAAAGAAAATGTCCTGCCAAAATAGGAATATCCTCAATCCGATCACGTAATGGGGGAAGCTTAATAGAAAAAACATTCAAACGATAATAAAGGTCTTCCCGGAAAATGCCTTGTTCAATTTCTTTTTTCAGATCGCGGTTGGTAGCAGCAATGATACGCACATTTACTTTGGTGTTTTTTTCATCCCCCACTTTTATGAACTCGCCGTTTTCGATCACCCGTAATATCTTTGCCTGCAGGTCAATATTCATCTCGCCGATCTCGTCCAGGAAAAGCGTTCCGTTATTGGCCAGTTCGATCAATCCTTTCTTGTCTTTTGTTGCCCCTGTGTAAGCGCCTGCTTTATGACCAAACAATTCACTTTCCAACAGGTCCCTGGAAAAAGCACTGCAGTTGATCGCTACAAAGGGATGGTTCGACCGCTTGCTGCCCGCATGGATAGCATTAGCAAAAACTTCCTTGCCTGTACCTGTCTCTCCGAGTAATAAAACATTGGAATCTGTCGGTGCGATCTTTTGCGCTACTTTGACCGCTTCCCTGATAACAATACTGCTGCCAAGTATATCTTCAAATCTATACCCCCCTTTGTCTTTTACTTTAATGGCTGACTGTTTGTTGCTTTTTACTTTATCAAGTGCCTGGTAAAGCAAGGGAATGATCTTGTCGTTATCGTTTCCTTTAGTGATATAATCAAAGGCTCCGTTCTTGATCGCCTGCACACCATCAGGAATATTTCCATAGGCAGTTAAAAGGATGAATTCTATAAGAGGAAATTGTACTTTGGCCTCTTTTACAAATTCAACGCCATTGCCGTCAGGTAACTTAACGTCACAAAGGACCACATCAGTTTTTTTGTTACCCAATGCAACCCACCCCGATTTAATGCTGCTAGCCTCTTCTGCTTTGAACCCTTCGAGAGAAATAATGCGTCCAAGCAATTTGCGCAGTTGTTCTTCGTCGTCTATTATTAAAACATTCCCGTTCATGCAGATATTTGCAAAGTTAAAGGGCATTCAAATACCAGAAAGCATTACTTAAGCTTTTCCAGCGCCTCCTTCAGCTCTGCAAAATTCACCTGTACCCCCGGGTTCGCTGTTTCTTCCGTATAGACAATTACTCCATTTTTGTCAATCACCACCACGCCTCTTTTGGCCACCCCTTTGATGTCACAGATGAAATTGGGCCAGTACATATCATACTCATGAATGGTCCGCTTATTGGCGTCTGACAAAAGATCGAAATTGATACTGTTCTTCTGTTTGAACTCTTTCAATGAAAAGGGCATATCCACCGATATACCGAATACGGTAGCACCAAGATCATTGTACAAACTGAGTTCATCCCGGCTGCTGCACATCTGCTCAGTACATGTACTGGTGAACGCTGCGGGGAAAAACTGCAACACAACCGTTTTGCCTGCATAGTCTGATAAAGAGATCTCTTTCCTGTCGGTATTATATAACCTGAATACGGGAGCTTTGGAGCCAACTGCGATCGCCATAACTGTAGTTTTAATTGTAGCCTTTCAACAAAAATAAACGGAGAAGGTTGGTTTTATTGAAAAATTTCCGGCGTTACGTGGCATCGTAAATTACTTCACCTGAATGACGGGTGTTTTTATAAAGAGATTTATATTAGTTCTCACAATCATAGTCTTACTATACATTAACTAAAATTTCCGGCAGAATATTTCTATTCACAACTGTTAATAATTAACTTTAGGATATACAGATTCCTATGTGATATATTTGGAATCAGAGGGGTAAAGCTTCTGTAAATGGTTCAGAAGACGACATCAAGAATCCGGTAACCCTTCGCCGGCTTTGCGAAATATTAAACCGACCGATTTGACAGACACGATCATCAATCTCGAAACCGTTAACCCTATTGAGTTCTTCGGAGTAAATAACGGCAAATTAGACATCCTCAAGAAAAAATTCCCGCTTCTTAAAATTCTGTCCCGCGGTACTCAGATCAAACTGAGTGGTGCACCGGAGCAAATAGCCTCTGCAAGGGAAAAGATCGAACTCCTGATCACATACCTGGAACGGAACGGCCACATGAGTGAGAATTATTTTGAACAGATACTCGGTGGTGACGACAGCGAAACTGTTGATAACTTCAAAGATCATCATCCCAATGATGTGCTGGTGTTTGGCCCCAACGGTAAATCCGTAAGGGCCCGAACCGCCAACCAGAAGAAACTGGTGCATGAGGCGGAGAGGAATGATATCGTCTTTGCCATCGGCCCTGCCGGTACAGGTAAGACCTATACAGCCGTCGCACTCGCTGTACGGGCTTTGAAGAATAAACAGGTAAAGAAGATCATCCTGACAAGACCTGCAGTGGAGGCCGGCGAAAGTCTTGGCTTCCTGCCCGGCGACCTGAAAGAAAAGATCGATCCTTACCTGCGTCCTTTATACGATGCACTGGACGATATGATACCGGCTGACAAACTTGGTTATTATATGACCACCCGGACCATCGAGATCGCACCATTGGCTTATATGCGTGGCCGAACCCTGGACAACGCCTTTATCATTCTGGATGAAGCGCAAAATGCAACAGACCTCCAGATAAAAATGTTCCTGACCCGTATCGGCGCCAATGCCAAAGCAATTATTACCGGTGATATGACACAGGTGGACCTGCCACGTAACCAGCGAAGCGGCCTGGCCACTGCTGTCCGTATTCTCCAGAATATTGATGGTATCGGCCATATAGAGCTGGATGAAGAAGATGTGGTACGCCACCGGCTGGTGAAACAAATACTTCGTGCTTACAATAAAGAGCATGAGAAGGAGAACCCGCAGGATCACCTGAAAAAGGATAAATAAGCTCAGCCAAAGATTTGTTACTTTGCAGGAATGAAAAAGATATTCTATCTCTCCTCATTCCTGCTTTTTTGTTTCACCGCCTGTAAAGATGGGGATAAACAAACGTCAGTATCAGAGAATGACGTAGATGCTGTAAGGAATTTTATCCAGGCCGCCCTGGAAGGCAATTATGAAAAGGCCGAAACATTCATGATCCATGACTCTGTCAGCATGGACAGGATGAATAATATAAAAAGGGTCAATCTTTCTGCTGAAGAGAAAAAGGGGCTGGCTGCTGCCAGTATCATAGTACATAGCATCACCCGTGTGAATGATTCGGCCACAGTGGTCATCTACTCCAATTCATTTAAAAAGAACCAGGATACTCTCAGGGCTTTACGGGTAAACGGCAATTGGCTGGTGGATTTCAATTACCTGTTCGATCATGATAAGGATACGCTGATCAATAAACCAGATTCTCTCAGCAGATGATCAAGAACATTCTATTAGTAGGACTAGGTGGCGGTCTCGGCAGCATAGCAAGGTACCTTTGCCAGCGTTGGTTTGCGTTGAACCATCCGCATTATTTTCCGTGGGGAACTTTTGCCGTCAATATAACAGGATGCTTGTTGATCGGTATCTTCTGGGGGCTTGCTTTTAAATCTTTTAGCGAGAACGAACACTGGAAACTGTTTTTGATGACAGGCATTTGCGGGGGCTTTACCACTTTCTCTGCTTTTACACTGGAGGGTGTGGCGTTACTGAGAGAACAAAAAATGGGGCTGTTCTTTTTATATGCAGCAGGTAGTGTGTTGCTTGGGTTGGCGGCTACCTATGCCGGAATGAAAATGATCCGTCTCTGATTTATCTGATTTAGTAATTCATAAACTGCTTTACACATGCTTACAGTCAACCATCCGTGGCACGGCGTTCATTATGGCGATCATGCACCTAAGAAAGTAAATGCGCTGATCGAAATACCACAGGGATCAAGGGCCAAATACGAAGTGGATAAAGCCACAGGTCTGTTGAAACTGGACAGGGTGATATATTCCTCTTTCCATTACCCGGTCAATTATGGTTTCATACCACAAACCCTCGGGCTGGATGGCGACCCGCTGGACATACTCGTACTATGTTCGCAGTCCATAGATTCTTTGTGCCTGGTAGAAGCCAATGTGATCGGCAATATGCAAATGATAGACCAGGGGCAGGAAGATGACAAGATCATAGCGGTCGCTACCAAAGATCCATCCGTGAACCACTATCAAAAGATCGATGACCTGCCTAACCACTTTTTGCTGGAGATGCGCAACTTCTTTGAGCAATACAAAGTATTGGAAAATAAAAAAGTGGAAATAGATAATTTCCAGGACAAGGATACCGCTTTCAAGGTTATCAATGATGCTATTACTTATTATAAAGAAAGCTTCGGGAAGTAATTCATGGAGAATAAATTCAACAATATGAGCACAGAATCCATCCTGCTGCTGATGACAGTAGGACTTGCTGCCGGCATACTCAGCGGGCTGGTAGGTGTCGGCGGAGGTATCATTATAGTACCTGCGCTTGTTTTTTTTCTGGGCTTTACACAACTGCAGGCACAGGGCACTTCACTGGGGTTACTACTATTACCGGTCGGGATATTTGCCGTTATCAATTACTATAAAGCCGGGAACATAGACTTCAAAGTCGTAGCTTTTATGAGTGTAGCCTTTATTGCAGGCGGGTGGATAGGAAGTAAGATTGCGTTACGGCTCGACCAGGATACGGTTAAAAAGATATTTGCGATCGTCCTCTTTTATACTGCATTCCGTTTGCTGCACTGGGATTCTGTAATTGTCAGGTGGGTCAAGAGCTTATTTTAACAGAATCAAAAGACAACTATCCATACCTTCACCAAAACAAGCGGGAATGAGAAAACTCTGCCTTTTTGTTGCTTTATTTCTCTTCATATCCTTTGTCTCTTTCAGCCAGGAATCTCTTGCCAAAATAACACATAGCTATTTCCGGTCCGATCCTTTCATCAGCGATTTCAGCACTTTCCTGAAGCACCTGCTTAATGATCCCACCCTTGCTGATAAAGAGTTTAGAAAAAAAACAGATACCAGTTTCTTTTATTTCAAGGGCGTCTATAAAAACCATAACCCATTCTTTTTCCAGCCATCCAAAATAGAAGTAGTCCTGACAGAAATGAAGATCGCCAGGGATTCGGCTGGTACCGATACTATTTATATCTACCAATTATTGGCTTACACAAATAGCACTGATAAGGAGAATAATGGATTGAAAAAGGAATTTGAAAAAATATACCGACGATATAAAGGGAATTTCAGTTCTTCCAGTTATGTTGAAAATCCCGGCGGAAGCACAATTCCCAATGGTACTTATAACTTTTTCAACAGGCTTTGTGCAGTCGCTCCTTTTGCCATCACATGGGTGGGTCCGGATAGTAATAGCGAAATGGCGCTGATATTGACCATAAGAATGAGTACCCGCGGCAACAGGGCTACCTTACCAATACCGCTTTATGCTTTCTAAATAATGTGTCCTTTTGCCGGTATCAGAACTGATGATTCCCTTTTTATCGATCGTATCTATCCGCACCTTTCCTGAAGCATGGATGATCTGCTCATTGTTCAGCAATATACCTACATGCACGATCTCATCCTTATCATCGAAGAAAGCCAGGTCACCACAGACCGCTTCCTTTAACTTTTTTACCGTATTACCTTGTTGTGCCTGTTGCCAGGCATCTCTTGAAAGGTCAATGCCCATCATTTTATAATTCACCTGCACAAAACCGCTGCAATCCACTCCCAGTATGGTACGGCCGCCCCACATATACGGCGCATTCAGCCATTGGGTGGTCAGTTCCCGTACTTCCTTTTCCCCCGGATGAGCATCTGCTCTACTGGTATATTTACCAGCAAAATGATATTCGCTATCGCCAATCATGCCTTTTCCATCTGCCAAACCCGGCAAAGACGCCCCAAACGGGATGTGCATGGCCTGCCCGCTGACCGTTATTTCATTTAAAAGATCCGCTGCTGCAAAACTGTTTCCCTTTTCAATATCTCGCTCATTAATTTCTTTCAGCAGGGTATTGGTCATCCAGCCTTCATAATTATCATACAGACTTCTGACCTTTACCCACAAACTCCCTTTCTCCTTTATTATCTCTACTGTTTCTCCAAACAATAACTGGTTCACCATTTCCCGCTGATGGCGGGGCTTACGTCTTACCGGCGCAGCCGGTACCGCTACTACTGCATACTGCATGCTGATAATTTTCCCGAAAATAGGAAATCAGGATCAGTGTAATTATTATGAATTTGTGTATCCTTTGCATCTTTTAATTGTCTATTTTCCGCTTGTGAACCCGGGAAAGTACAACCATATCACCGACCAGGAACTGCTGGAGCAATTCTATGCCGATCATAACAATGAATGGCTGGGGATTCTGCTGGAACGATACACACTGCTGCTTCTCGGTGTGTGTATGAAATACCTGAAGAATGAAGATGATGCCAAAGACAGCGTGCAACAGATTTTTTTAAAAGTGATACAGGAACTGCATAAATATAAAGTAGAGTACTTCAAATCATGGGTGTATATGGTAGCCAAGAACCATTGCCTCATGAAACTGAGGGACAGGAATGGGAAGATACCCGCAGAGATCAATGAAAAACTGATAGCAGCACCGGAAGAAGAAACAGACCGGCAGGCTTTGCTCCAAAATGATCTTACCCTGGAAGTACTGGAAGAAGCATTAAAAGAACTGAACCCGGAGCAAAAGCAATGTGTAACTTTGTTTTACCTGCAAAAGAAAAGTTACCAGGAAATAAATGAGATGACAGGATACTCTATGCTGCAGGTAAAAAGTTATATCCAGAACGGGAAGCGAAACCTTAAAATACTGATCGAAAGAAAGCTAAAAGAAAACCAGCAACGGTAAATGTCAGACAACCTGAAAGACATATTATCCCATTTGTCCACCGATATTGACCAGGAAACGCTATTGTTATACCTGCAGGATAAACTATCTGCAGAAAAAAAACATGAAGTAGAACAGCAGTTACTGGACAACGAGTTTGCCAATGATGCAATGGAAGGCCTGCAGGGGATCAAAGACAAACAACAGATCGCTTACATGGTGGAGATGCTGAAC
Source organism: Chitinophagaceae bacterium (assembly GCA_016787135.1). GTDB lineage: Bacteria > Bacteroidota > Bacteroidia > Chitinophagales > Chitinophagaceae > VBAT01. Next base: position 7,743 of record JAEUVK010000071.1, read on the forward strand.
CGCGACCTGAAGAAAAAAACAGAAAAGAAAAAACAACGCAGGGAAAAAATGAAGCTCCCCGATCAATCCTGGCTATACATTTCCATTATCATCATTATCCTGCTGATCATCATTTCCTATATTATCGTACATAAATCCATGCAGGGCGGCTGATCAGTATTTTTGTTTGCCTTCCCAGTTCTTCCAGGCAGTAAAGATGGCTTTTGCATCCGGGTGAGGAGCATGAATGAACGGGATCTTCCTGTCACAAATGGAAGCACTTATCTCATGATAGATAAAATCATCGTCAAACTCTATAGCCGCCGCTTCTTCTCTTGTATTGGCATAGATCACACGCTTCGGCCTTGCCCAGTAAATAGCACCAAGACACATAGGACAGGGCTCACAACTGGTATAGATATCACACCCATCCAACTGATAGGTTCCTAACTTTCTGCAGGCTTCCCGGATCGCTACCACTTCTGCATGTGCGGTAGGATCATTGGAAGAGGTAACCTGGTTACTTCCTTGTCCTATGACATGGCCACCTTTGACAATGACACACCCAAAAGGCCCACCCTGTCCGCTCTCCATCCCCTGCTTTGATAAAGCAATAGCCTTTTCAAGAAACATCTTCTCCTGCTGATTAAGCATACACCTGTGGTTTTAACTTCAAAAATCCTGATTTGCTGTGGATTTTACCCGACTTACCCACAGCTTATTCACGACTATACAATCCAATATGAATTTACTATTAACTTTCCGTTAAACCCTATCCTGGTGACCAAAGCTTTGTAATTTATAAAAGATTAGCAGTTACAATCAAACTATTTTTTATGAATTGGGAAACAGTTTCTTCAGGACTAGGACAAAAAGTGTATGCGCTATGGGATAATAGCCTTAAACTTGCCACGCTTGATTTCAATTCAGGTTCCGGCTTTGCCAAAATAGAATATGGAAATGAAAAAAGGTCCTTCACCATTCGTTACGAGGGACTGTTCAGGAATAAAATGGTAATGAGAAACGAATATGGTGTCCGTTTAGGACAAGTGAATACCGATAGCAGGGAGAACTTCATCGATCTTAATGATGAAAAACTTCTTTATACCCTGACGGAAGGTAATGAACCCAGGCTTATCGTTTACAAAGAATCACCGGATAAGCCGCTTGCAGTATGCTCGCTTAAACTGGTAAATGAAAAGGGCATTCTGCCATCAGCAAGATCTTCTTTCACTACGTACAGTTTGTTACTGGCGCTATGCTGGTGCCTGTTTTCGACCGTAACAAAAGAAAATGTTCCTGAACTTGTGTGAACATTTATAATCTGCTCCAGACCTCTTTGGCAAACTGTTCCAATGAGGGGTCCCTTGCACCCATCAACAACAACACACAGTTACCACTTAAGTGAGGCTTTACTGCAGCAGGGAGGTCATTCCTGTTTTCCACAAAAAAAGCATGCTTATCCAGCGCCTTAAGGTCGTTGATAAGGTCATTAGCAGAAATATCCTTCACAGCGGTTCCGCCTGCATAGAATATTTCGCTCATCCATATTTCATCTTCGGGTCGCAGCACAGCAGCAATCTCAGATACAAAATCGTTCCGTAAAAATTTTGTAGGTCCATATCCATGTGGCTGAAACCAGGCGATCACTTTAGGCGCTATCGGCTGGCAGGCATGGATCGCGGCTGCGCATTTGACCGGATTGTGGGCAAAATCATCAATTACCCATACTCCATTTTTATTTCCCAGTACCTGGTGACGACGGTAGATGCCTTCATATTTACTTAACGCCTCCGCACAGGTTCTCAGATCAACCCCCGCCTGAGCAGCAATAGCTGATGCGGCTAACGCATTTTCCATATTATGCCTGCCCACAACATTCAGCCTGAATGGAATATTATTGATCGTAAAAGATATGGCCAGCCCCTGTTGTGTAAACTCTTTGGCTTTATACCCCGCTTCACTTCCATCCCATGAAAAATCCTGCTGAAGATTCTGTGAAAACCCTTTTGTCAGCGGATGCGACTGGTTAACTACAAACTTTTTTGAATTCTCTTTATAGGTTTTAAAAATATCCAGCAGTGTTTCAATCTCCTTATGGTCCTTATCAATATTCAATAGCAAACCGATCTCTGGTTTATACTGAACGATCGAACCGTCACTTTCATCCGCTTCGATAACCAACCACTCTCCTGCTCCTACTTTTGCATTCCCGATCTTTCCCTGTTTGATGATACTTACCAACCCCGCGCCGCTGATAATACTCGGCTGAAGACCTGCATACTCCAATATATCGAACAACATAGCAGTAGTAGTGCTTTTGCCACTGGTGCCCCCGATCGCAATGGTTCTTTTACTCTCAGCGATCAGCGCCAGCAGTTCAGAGCGTTTAATAATGGGTATATTCAACTGCTTTGCCTTCTGTATTTCTATTACGGTATCCTCCACCGCAGTGGAAACTACGATAAGATCAGTATCCTTCGAAATACCCGATCCGTCCTGTACAAAACAGGCGATCCCTTCTGCTTCCAGTTTTTCTTTTGTTTCGTTGTATTCTCCTTCTTTAAAAAAACGGTCGCTGCCTGAAACATTTTGGCCGGTCCCCTTCAAATACTGGGCAATAGCGCTCATACCGCTGCCGGCTACGCCAATGAAGAACGGGTTTTTAAAATCACGGATAGAAGATATCATACTGCAAATAAAAACAATTACATAAACATTTCATGCTACAGCCGGGGCAATTGGATAAACAAGCTCCACAGTTCATACAAACCGGGCTAGCCGGGGCTCCGTATAAGGTGTAAGTTTGACAGATCGTTTAAACCTTATCATTAAAATCACTGATCATGAGCATTACTTTCCCTTTGCAGAATGGTGTTTTTTCTGCAGAATTGTTAAAAGGTAAGAAGATTCTTTTCGCCAGCTTTCCTGCCGACGGGCATTTTAATCCGCTGACAGGTCTGGCCGTACATCTGAAATGGCTGGGCTGCGATGTACGCTGGTACACGTCTAAAAATTATGCAGAAAAACTGCAACGGCTGGATATTCCGCTTCTTCCTCTTAAGAAAGCCGTTGATATCAGTGAACTGGAAAGTGCATTTCCTGAAAGAGATGCCATCAAAGGACAAATAGCCAAACTGAAATTCGATATCATCAATGTGTTTGTTCTGCGCGGACCTGAATATTATGCGGATCTGCAGGAAATATATGAGACATTCCCTTTCGACATCATGATGGCGGACACTGCGTTTACGGGCATACCCTTTGTAAAAGACAAAATGAATGTCCCGGTGATCTCTGTCGGCGTTTTTCCTCTTACAGAAACATCCAGGGACCTTCCGCCGGTCGGTCTTGGGATGACCCCATCGTACTCCCTGTTGGGAAAACTAAAACAGGGTTTTCTCCGCATGATAGCCGACCTCATTTTATTCCGTGTGCCTAACAAGGTGATGAGAAAAGTGCTTGAAGAGCATGGAATCGATCATCTTAATGCCAGCGTATTTGACCTGATGGTAAAAAAAGCTTCGTTATTCCTGCAAAGCGGAACACCTGGCTTTGAATACTACCGCAGTGACCTGGGAAAGAATATCCGCTTTATAGGCGCCTTATTGCCTTATCAATCGAAAAAACAAACGCTGCCATGGACGGATGAACGGCTTACCCGTTACCAGAAGATCGTGGTAGTGACACAGGGAACTGTTGAAAAGGATATTGAAAAAATATTAGTACCTGCTCTCGAAGCATTTAAAGATACAGATGTGCTGGTGATCGCCACTACCGGCGGAAACGGCACATCAGCATTAAAAGATAGGTTTCCACAGGATAACCTGATCATCGAAGATTTTATACCCTTTGGTGATATCATGCCTTATGCAGACGCCTATATCACCAACGGTGGATATGGCGGTGTTATGCTGGGAATTGAAAACGAATTGCCCCTGGTAGTGGCCGGTGTACATGAAGGAAAGAATGAGATCAATGCAAGGATCGGGTATTTTGAACTGGGCATCAACCTGAGAACGGAATGGCCTAAGCCTGAACAGATGAGGAAAGCGGTAGAAGAAGTGATCACCCACTCAAAGTATAAAGAAAATGTGATCAGGCTGGCCAGGGAGCTCAGAACATATGATTCCAATGAATTAACGGCACAATACGTGGCAGAGGTACTACAAAAAACAAACAGGCGGTATTTCACCAGCAAAAAAGAAGAAGAAAAGGTTTATTAAATACCGTAACCGGGTAGTCGTTCAATGTCCCTCTTTTGAAACAGACAGACGTTGTTTTATGACAGGTTCTTTTTATTATGACTCCGTATCATCTCGCCGTATCCCTGTTTTTTCGATAATGCTGTCACCGCCCACGCAATACGTTTCGTTTTTGTTTCCACTGTTTTGGCGCTATCTATCCATTTGCTGAAATAACGCTGGTGCGAACCGGCCAGTGACCGGAAAAACTCCATGGCCGCAGGCTCATCTTCGAGACATTCAATAAAATCCTTACTGAATTCAAACTCCTTTGTATCCTCCTGCAGTTCCACTTTCAGCATAGCGCCATGCTTCTTACCGATTCCTTTGCGCATCATCGCATTCAGCGCCATCACAAATGCCCCGCCACCCATCGGCAACAGAGAGACACCTGAAATTTTGTAACTATCCAGTTTACCCTTCACCCGGAACGACTTTTTACTTCCGGGCTTTATCTTCTGCGCAATATCGGCAGGAATTTCAATGTAGGTCCAGCCGGTTTTCTCTCCCTGCTTTTCGAATTTATGTATCGTAGTGGTAAATGAAACCGCTTTCATAGAATAAACTTAGTGAACTCCTCAAAATTTCCAAAGGTTAAAAGAATATAAAAATCCATACCAGTGCTGACAAAGAAATTTTCCCGGCTTATATTTAAGTCAGTTTTACTTCATCACTAACGGCCAGTACATCCATGAATAAAAGAACCAGCCTTATCTGCAGGAGAGCATTCATCGCATTTTGTTCCCTTATCCTTATCATAACAGCACAGGCCCAGGAAAATCCCATAAAGATCAAAGTTGTCAATTCAAAAAAAGAGCCTGTTCCTTTTGCTACCATTACAATTACAAACAGGATAGACACACTTCAATCAGAAAAAAAAGTAGCGGATAGCAGTGGCAGTACGTCTTTCACCCTTACAAGAGGTATTCAGTATATCATAGAGGTGTCAGCTGTCAATTACCTGCCACAGGAAAAAGGAATTACTATCACATCCGGCCAGAAAGATTTCACCTTTATACTGGAATCATCCACAAAAACGCTGGGCGGAGTGGTAGTGAGGTCTTCAAAGCCATTGATGCGGCAGGAGGATGATAAAACCATTGTTGATCCTGAAAACCTGGCAGCTACTTCCACCAGCGGATATGAAGTAATTGAAAAAACACCGGGTTTATTTGTTGACCAGGATGGAAATATCTATATAGCCAGTACTACCCCTGCTACTGTTTTGATCAATGGCCGTGAATTAAAAATGAGCAGGGAGGATATGGCCACTATGCTGAAAAGTTTACCGCCAAATGCGATCCAGAGTATTGAGATCGTCAGGACACCTTCGGCTAAATATGATGCGTCGGGCAGCGGTGGAGTAGTGAATGTTATTTTAAAGAGAGGAGTAAAGCTGGGGATGACCGGCAGCGTAACGGCAGGTTTGCAGCAAGGCACTTATGGTAACCAGTTAGCAGGCTTCACTCTCAATAATAATGACGGGAAAAAAAGTTCTTACCTCAACCTGAATTATAGCCGCCGTAACAGCTACGAAAAGATCGTCACCGACCGCATCTTTTCGCCTGACACTATGTTAAGCCAGTACGCATTTACCCAATATCCTTCTGACGCTTACTATGGCGCTTACGGCATCACCTGGCAGGTGGGGAAAAAATGGGAGATCACCTATGACGCCAATGTCACTTTTAATGATTTCAATAACAGATCAGAAAATACCAATACTATTAAAAAAGTCAGCAACAACCAGGTCCTTTCGAACAGCCTGAACCGTGTCACCAATGATGGGAGCTCGCTGATGATCGGTACCGGTTTTGAATCCAAACTAAAAATAGATTCTCTCGGATCCGAATGGACCAATGATACCTGGTATGGTCATACCATCAATAAATCGAACCAGGCTTACGCTACCGGTTACAGCCTTCCCTCTTTGCCGGGCATCAGCGGCGACGGGGATGCCAACAACTTCCGTGATTATATCAACATCAAATCTGATCTGCGGCTGAAAATGAAAAAACGATTTACGTTCGAATCGGGCTTCCAGGTATCAATCCTTAACTTCAGGAATGTAAGCGACTACTTCAACGAATCAGGCGGCATCCGTTCAAAAGACCCCGGCCGCACCAATACATTCCGGTATAATCAAAATATCAATTCGGCATACCTGCAGGGATCGAAAACACTTGGCAAGAACGTGATCATCAAATTCGGGGCAAGACTGGAAAATACCAACATGAAAGGCCACCAGGTCGTTCCGGACGATACAACATTTGCCATCCACCGGACCGACCTGTTCCCCTATGTTTACCTGAGTAAAAAAGTGATCGATATCGCCGGTTTTGAATTGAGGGCCTACCTGGTATATCGCCGTACCATCACCCGTCCGGTGTATGAACAACTGAATCCATTTTCCCGCTATGTTGACCAATATTTATCTGAAACCGGGAACCCGTCACTGCGGCCGCAATTCAACAATAACTATGAAGCAAATATCAGCGTAAATGAAATGCCGATTCTTGCAGTGGGTATCAACCAGACAAAAGATATTTTCACTAATGTGATCTACCAGGCCGACAGTAGCCGGTCGCAGGCTTACCGGACCTATGATAATTTAGGAAGCAATAAAGAATTCTACCTCCGGGGACTTGGAGCTATTCCTCCCGGAAAAAAATATTTCTTTGTTCTCGGCGGGCAATACAATCATAATTTTTACCAGGGACTTTATGAGAACAAGCCACTTTCTTTTAAACGGGGAAGCTGGACCTTCTTTACGTATCATAGCCTGAAATTAGGCAAGCTGTCACAGGCGACATTGAACGGTTTTGTCCGTTTCAAAGGGCAGTTACAATTCTATGAACTTAGCAGCTTTGGCGCTTTGAATACCAGTATCAACCGCCGGCTCTTCAAAGAAAAACTGACAGTAACAGTAAGCATGAATGATATTTTCCGAACCCTCAGGTATGATTTCACCATTAACCAGGGTTCAATAGATGCCAGCGGTTACCGGCTGAACGACACCAGGAGATTCGGTATCAATCTCCGTTACAATTTTGGCATCCGGAAAAAAGAAGAGAACAATAATATGTTCAATATCGAGTCTCCGGAAAAAACGAACTGACAGTATAAAAAATTTATACCAGGATTTATGTAAATTGATTTTAACAGCATCTTACTGCAGTGTCCGGAACTGTTTCGGTAAATTCATTGACGAAAACCCAAAGCCATGCGACAACTGCCAGGATTTATCCTAAGTCTTTCCCTTACTCTGTTTTCCCGGTATTCCTTCTGCCAGGAAGTTGCCGAAAAAGCAATGATTGAAGAAGAAGTGCAGATTCAACCTTCTTCCAAGCCCCAAAAGTTTGATAGCCCGATGACCAGGCTGGTTAACCAACCGGGTGTAGCAGATGCCTATCCATTTCTTTCAGCCGATGGATTGCGGTTATACTTTACTTCCAACCGCGAAGGGGGGCATGGGCGTTTATTTATCAGCACAAGAATGAGCATCAAAGAACCATTTGGCGAGCCGGTGGTTTTGAGTAAACATCTTCCTGACGGATATTATGCCGGGTCATTGACATCAGACGAGCTGACCCTTTGCATGGTCAGCTCCGGGTATATGTATATCTCAAAAAGATACAGTCGCAGCAGTGAATTTGGTGAGCCTGTACAGCTCAAGGGGATCCCTGATCAATACCACTTTGGTCCCGCCATTTCTCCGGATGGCAATACAATCATCGTTACAGTCACTTTAGATAACACTGATATTTTCAAAATTTATAACAGGCAATCAGAATACAGCTTTACCGAGGCCGGGGTACTAGCCGTACCTCAGGGCAATGATATAGGCCCCGGTCAGTTCAGCAAAGATGGTCTTTCCTACTATTTCAGCATTGAAGATGAAGAGGTCACCAAAGAAGCTTCGATCTGGCGTTATACCCGTTCATCCACCAGCAATAAATTCGTTGACCTTGAACAGCTTCCCGTCACCATCAATGCCCTTCAACGAAATTTTCAACCTACTGTGAATGCAGACGCTTCAATCATTGTACATGTTACCTCTCAAAATGATTTGTGGGAAGAAGACGATATCGTTCTCGTCAATGATCCCGGCAAAGCCCTGACAGCACCTGAACAATTCACCAGTATCGCAAAGAACGATGCCAATACCCTTACCGTTAAAACTAAAGTGGCCTCAGCACAGATCAGAACTTTCCCTAATCCGTTCTTCAATGAGATAATCCTTGAAATGAATGAGCAACCCGGTGAAGGCACAGTCTTTACGCTGTACGACCTTACCGGCAAAATGCTGAAGCAGCAACAAATTGTAAATAATAGAACCGCTCTGCAGTTTGACAAGCTGCCGGCAGCCACGTATATCTACCAGGTGACTGATGCCAAAAGAAAGTTAGTGTCATCCGGTAAGCTGGTAAAAGGCGGATAGCTTATTGACCATTACCTTTCCCGTGTATTTTCCTGAATCCGTTAGAAAAAATATTCTTTTAACGGATTTTATTTTAATTAAATGATTCCTTATTACTTATTCCCCCTTACCTTTGCGCCGTTAATTTGAGTTCTTCAGCATCTGTAAGTAAGTGAACTTTTCTGCTACGTTAAATGTGCTATTAGTCAGTCTTCTTATACTGTGCGTTTTTCTCAAGTATTTTTGTTAATCAATTTTTTTTACGAATGAACATTTATGTTTCTAACTTAAGTTATTCCGTACAGGATGATGACTTAAAAGGTTTTTTTGAAGAGTATGGCGAAGTATCTTCCGCCAAAGTAATTATGGACAAATTCACTAACCGCAGCAAAGGTTTCGGTTTTGTGGAAATGCCCGATGATGCAGCCGCCCAGAAAGCGATCGCTGAACTGGATGGCGGAATGGTAGAAGGCCGTGCTATCAAAGTAATGGTGGCTAAGCCAAAAGAAGAAAGGGCAAAAAGACCTTCTTTCTCTAACAGCCGCTGGTAATCATTTCTTTTAAAGAATCATTACTTATAAAAAAGAGAGCTTAGTAAGCTCTCTTTTTATTTTGTGCACCAAGATAAAAAAACCTCCATATCGGGAGGTTTTGGAATAGTATTATTAAAGGATTATGCCCTTTGCTTCGCTGTTGCTTTCTTCTTGCTTTTCTTTAATGCAGCCTCGATCGCAGCGCTAAGATTGGCAAAAGTAGGTTTACCGGTAAAAGGTTCATCATTGATGAAAAAAGCGGGAAGATCCTTCACCCCCCTGTCAAGGCCTTCTTTCAGGTCATCCTGCACCTGCCAGCCATATACTCCGTTAACAAGGTCATCCAGGAACTTTTTGTTATTCACCCCGGCTTCTTTAGAATGCAACTTCAGGCTGGTCGTGCCCAGGTTGCGCCGGTTATTGAACAATACATTGTGCATTTCCCAGAATTTCCCTTCCTGGGCTGCCGCAACGGCAGCTTCTCCTGCCTTCAAACTGCGCTGGTGAATACGGGTAAGCGGAAAATGACGAAAGTTGAACCGTATCTTTCCTTCATACTCTTCGAGTAATTGCTTTACCACCTCATTTGCCTTAGCACAATCCTCGTTTTCATACTCCCCAAACTCCATTAGTGTTACCGGGGCGTCCTTTTTGCCAACAAAAATGTCTTTGGGTTCAATAATAATCTCAATCTCTTTTTTAAATGCCATTTTACTATCTCCTTTTTATATCTGTCTCAGTCTTAAGGGTTTTATGACTTATCATCTATATAACAACCTTCAGCCTGAATGGTTGATTTTTTATGATCCGGGTTATAAAAAACACCCCTGAAAGCGGCTGAAGATAGGATATTTTTATTCCTACCCTTGTGTCCAAAAAATTAAATTTATAAACGGTATATCCCCATGCTGAAAATCAAGGTCGTAGCACCTCAAAAAATCTTTTTAGTACATAAACCGCGATAAGGAATCTGCAAAAAGAAAGCCAGATAGCAGCTCTCTGACAATCCTTCATTATACTTAAGACGAACTGCGGCACATTATAAGAAATGCACCTGTCCGCCTGACCTCTTAGTATCCTCTTTCCCTGTTTTTCTTTCCGGTTCTGAGTTATTCCGCCACTTTTTTAAAGAATAAATGACGTTGGACGTGGGGCAGACTGCTCTCTGAAATGCCCTACCCATCAGGGTTTTAGGATTTCCTTATCTCTTTTACCATTCCGAAAACAGGGATAATATGGTTTGCAAGTGGGTTTTAGCCGCTCTACTTTTACATCATCGAACGAAAGTACCCCGGCAGATAAGTCAAATTGCCGCTCTGCTTTTAACGGGCCTTTCCAAAAAACTCCAACTGTTGTTTGCCCGGTTGCTTTAAGCCAGAAAAAGACGGATTGCGCCAGAAAATTTTTCAAGAAAATTATTATTAATCTTTTTAAAACTAAGAATTATGAAATCTATGATCAACACCCGTTTAATCGCCATTGCATTTGTGTCATTGTTTACTGTAGCTTTTTCAGCTCCCGCACTGGCTAACGATGGAACAAAAATCATCCCGGTAGAACTGAAATTTATCGGCAATGTTAAGAACCAGCCGCTTTTCCATATGACCTTCAACAGCACGGAAGAAAGCACTTATACTATCACGGTTCGTGATGAGTATGGTAATGTACTGTACAAGGAAAACGTAAAAGGCGGAACCTTTACTAAAAAGTTCATGCTGAATACAGAAGAGATCGGTGAAGCTGAACTGAGGTTTGAAGTAACAGGTAAAGGTTATGAAAAACCTGTTGTATTTGAAGTCAACAAATACACCCGCTTTGTAGAAGATGTTGTTGTCAACAAAGTAAAATAAGCTATTAGGCGATCAAGTATCTGAAATCACCCCGGATTATCCGGGGTGATTTTGTTTATATGCTTCTGTCAGAATATTTCTCACTTAGGAACAAGGATCGTATTTTCAGTTTTTACCAAAAGACATGCGCAAAGCAACCATCCATTTTTTTCTTTTATCCATACTGATCTCCTGTAACAATGGCGAAAATGCGGATGGTGGCCCTTGCACTTATGATGATAAGATACTACCTGCCAGGCTTATCAGTTTTGATACTATCAATACTATAAATTTTGACGCCTTGTTCTTGATTGGAGACCGCAACTGTATGGAATGGAAAGACACTATGCGGTATTCGGCACTCAGCAATCATCATTACCTGTCAGCAGAAGATATTGCAAAGGATAGTCTTGCAAATGGAAAAACCTATCAATATATCAGTAAAACGATCAGGTCCGGCTCCTGTAATCCCCATGTTGAAATGCTGGTATTAAAGCCCTACGGAAAATAATAACAGATCATACTAATGCTTCGTAGAGTATCTCAACCGGATGCTTTGCCTTTCTACCTGTTCCATCTTTTACCTGGTGACGGCAACTGGTGCCGGGAGCGGCGATAATTGTATTTTCTTCAGCACGGCGGATAGCAGGAAACAATACCAGTTCACCCACTTTCATAGAAAGATCATAATGCTCTTTCTCATAGCCAAAACTTCCCGCCATACCGCAACAACCGGAAGGGATCGTCTCCACCGTATAATTTTCCGGGAGAGATAAGAGTTTTACAGTCGGTGCAACCGATGACAACGATTTTTGCTGGCAGTGCCCGTGCAGTTTTATGGATCTTTTTTCTTTGGTGAATTGAGCTGCAGTGATATGCCCTTTTTCAATTTCCCCGGCAATAAACTCATCTATCAGGAGCACATTCTTCGATAAAGCCTTCGCCGTTTCCAGTTTATTATCATCTGCCAGATCAATGTATTCATCCCGGAAAGTAAGTATAGCGGATGGTTCGATACCGATCAACGGCGCCTCTTCCGTAACCAGCGACGAAAGCATTTCAATATTCTTATTGGCGATCTTCCCGGCACTTCTTACTAATCCTTTGGAAAGCCACGCCCTGCCACTCTCAATATGATCCGGGATAATAACCTCATACCCCAGCTTCTCCATCAATTGAATGGCTTTGATCCCGATCTCTGCATCATTGTAATTTGTAAATTCATCACAGAATAAATACACTTTCTTTTTCAAACCTCCGGCCCCTGGCCACCGTTCTCTTTTTTCCCACCATTTTCTGAGAGTGGTTTTATAGAGCGTGGGCATCGAACGATCCACAGCAAACCCTGCAAATTTTTTGACCAGGCTACTGATGACTTTGTTTGTCATCATAAAATTATAGATACCGGGTGCTATCGTTCCCAGTCTGGCAGACCTGCTGAAATTAGCGATCAGCCTGCTTCTGAACGGAACCCCATTGGCATCATAATAATGCTGCAGGAATTCTGCTTTCAGCTTAGCCACATCCACGTTACTGGGACATTCCGATTTGCAACCTTTACAACTCAGGCAAAGGTCCATTACTTCATATATCTCTTTATGATCAAAACGGTTCAGCTTATCAGAGTTCGTCAGGAATTCACGCAGGATATTCGCCCTGGCCCTTGTAGTATCCTTTTCATTATGGGACGCCATATAAGACGGGCACATGGTGCCTCCGCTTAAATGCGTTTTCCGGCAATCACCGCTGCCGTTACATTGTTCCGCATGTTGCAGCACATCCTGGTTATGAAAACGGAAAACAGTTTTAAAAGCAGGTGTTGTTTGCCCCGGCACATAACGCAGCATCGTATTCATCGGGGGCGTATCAACGATCTTGTTTGGATTGAAAATATTCTTCGGGTCCCATGTTCGTTTGATGTCTTTCAGCAAGCCATAGTTCTTTTCCCCTACCATTTGCCGGATAAACTCGCCCCGTAAACGTCCGTCGCCATGCTCTCCACTTAATGATCCGCCATACTTTTTAACCAGTGTGGCTATCTCTTCCGCTATTGCCCTGAACAGCCGGTTGCCTTCTTCTGTTTTTAAATTAATGATAGGACGCAAGTGCAACTCTCCCGAACCTGCATGTGCATAATGCACCGAATACAATCCATACTTTTTGAGTATCTCATTAAAGTCACGGATATAAGCAGGCAGGTCGTTTACATCCACAGCCGTATCTTCTATTACAGGCACAGCTTTTTCATCGCCCGGCAGGTTACCCAGCAAGCCAAGACCTGCTTTGCGCAATGTCCATATCTTTTTGGTATCAGCCCCGAATAACAAAGGAAAATGATAACCTAATCCTGCCGCCCGCATCTCTGTTTCGCATTTTTGCGCATCAGCGATCACATCGTCCCTGGTATTTCTTGTAAACTCCACCACCAGTATAGCACCGGGATCGCCCTGCACAAAGAAGCGGTTCTTCTGCTGTTCAATATTATTCTTCGTACACTCCAATATATAATGATCTATCAGTTCGCTGGCGCTGATAGCATATTTCAACGCTATTAAGTTAGCCCGCAACGACTCATCTATCGAATTGAAATGAATACACAACAAGCCGGTTTCCTTTGGCGGCAGCGGAACAACATTCAGTTTTATTTCGGTAATAAATGCCAGTGTCCCTTCAGAACCTGCGATCAGTGAACAGAAATTAAAATCAGGCCCGCCGGCAGTAAAAGGGGCCATTTCCACTAACAGGTCAATAGCGTAGCCGGTATTTCTTCTTTCTACTGACTTCTTCGGAAATTCTTTTCTTATCTCAACCTGGCTGTCATAGTTACTCAGTACACTTCTTACCTCTTTATAAATAGCTGCTTCCAGCGAATTGCCTTCACATTTCTGATGAAACTCATCAAGGGAAACTGTTTTAAAGATCGCTTCGCTTCCATCGCTCAACAAGGCTCTTACTTCCAGCAGGTGTTCCCTGGTACTGCGATATACCACCGAATTGGAACCACAACTGTTATTGCCCACCATTCCACCGATCATGGCTCTGTTGGCAGTAGAAGTTTCAGGGCCAAAGAACAGGCCATGCGGTTTCAGGAACATATTCAATTCATCACGGATCACACCCGGCTGCACCCTTATCCATTGTTCCTCTTTATTCAGCTCAAGGATCTTTGTAAAGTATTTGGATACATCCACCACTATCCCATTGCCTACTACCTGCCCGGCTAATGAAGTGCCGGCGGTACGAGGTATCAATGAGGTATGATTCTTATTGGCAAATCCGATCAGCTTCTTAATATCCTCTTCACTTTTAGGGATGGCGACGGCCAAAGGCATTTCGCGGTATGCGGAGGCGTCAGTAGCGTACAGGGTACGCATAGTTGTATCGGAATAAAACTCACCTTCCAGGGATGCAGCCAGTTGCTGCAGCATTTCCTTCGTCATGGGCTATAATAGTTGAGCCTGTTTTGAGGCTGCGAAAATACTGTAAGAAAACGGTATAGCTCCGGCCGAAAATAAAAGGCCCCCGCCTGAGGCGGGGGCAACCAATATTCTGGAATAGCAGCAATTACTGATATTGGATATACACAGGGCGTGGTTTCAGCGCCATTATTTCATCTAATGTCAGCAAACGGCCATTATTCTTTGTATCATTCTTATAAAACAGTTTGAAACCGGTGTACTCAACGGGTTCTTTATGTATGAAATGACGGTAAGTGCCTTTCTTTAACTCCGGCGGACCCCAGCCATCCATATCCATCACGACCTGTACTTCGGGTCTTAATTTTATCTGTTTGTAATTCGTCACGCCATTTTGTGTGAAGCGATGAACAATAAAGACTTTAGGCGTAAGGTTATTTTCCGTTACCAGTTTTGCAAGGTATCCTGTTGCGTAGTTGATGTCGGCAGCATCAAAAGTTCCTACTACCTTACCCGGGGCCTGGCCTCCTTTCATAGAGAATTCAGGATCTATTCCCAGGTGAACATTCGGCATCTTCAGGTATTTCTCCAGTTCAGGTAATTCCTGTTGCAACGTGCTATGTCCCACCTGGATGTCAATGAACACAAGCGCATTGATCCTGGCCGCCATATTCAATACAGAATCTATCTGGTGAAAAGGCATCCTGAGACGGTACATATTGTTCTTGCCGGGGCTGCCTTGTGCTGTAACCGCGATATAATGCAGCGCAGGTACTACTTCCAATGCGGTATCTGCTTTTTGCCACGCAGCTACTTCCTGCTGTAGTTTAGCCAGCATCTGGTCAGGAGGAAGCTCCCCCAGTATGCCCATTTGTTTTGAGTACAGGTTGCCGTAGTATGCAACAATTCTTTTAAAAGGGAAAATGGCGCCCGGTAAAGGATAGTCCGTTTTTACAGGCCATTTACCGGTTGTGTCACCATTGACAATATGCGCTATTTTGCTGTTGTACTCTTCTATGTCTGACAGGATCGGCGCTTTTTTGATCTCTTCAGCAGGTGTTGTTCCTGTTGTAGCCGTGCTTACATCTTTGGAAGATGGCTCCGTCGATAGCACTAACCTGTAACCGCCTATTAAAATGGCGCCGATCAGCAGTACAGCTATACCGACCAATATGTATATAGTGTAAGATTTGCGGGGGGCCGAAGAAGATACCGGGTAATTCATAAGGTTGGATTTGGTGATTGCAGTTTAAAACGTTTTTTGTGTAACGTGAAAATAAACGAAAAAGTATGCCAGTCATAGCTTTAGCAGTAGTTTATCCCCTGAAAATTTACTGCGCTGTACCGGGTAAATACTGGCTGGCTTGTGACGCCTTTCAACACCAGTGTTATCACTTATCCTGCGCTTCAAATTTCTCTACCTTTAACCGGTCATGCTGCACTTTCTCGACATCTTCTACACCATTGCCCATCTCTCATTTACCCTATTCAACCTTACCGGCTGGATATGGCGCAGGACACGAAAGGCACACATAGTCACTATGTCCCTCACCATCATCTCCTGGTTCGTTTTCGGTATCTGGTATGGCTGGGGCTATTGCTTCCTGACCGACTGGCACTGGAACGTCAAAGAAAGACTGGGCGAGGCAAACCTGCCAAATTCTTTTATTAAATACTATGCAGATAAGGTCAGCGGCCGCGACATCAATCCTTCATTAATAGATAAAGTGACCCTTGGCTGTCTCATTTTCGCTGTATCGGCATCTATATATGTCAACTTTGTGGCAAAGAAAAAGACCAAAATACAGCCATAATGATTCCTTAATAGTGATTTGGACATTGTTGACCTTAATTATCAAAGTCTATGGTTTTTAGCTATTTATATTAGGTAATCCTTGTTGGGCATCCCTTAAGGGCCTATAACTTGTTTTGCACCGGCGGGCCCACTCATCTACTTTTACGATACCAAAGCACATGCGATCAACCGGTCGCTTAATTCCGGAAACCTCCCGGGCTTTCACTACCACTACCTGCAGCTTGCAACTTTTCTTGCCTCAGTTTGCCAAATGAATGTTTGAAACAAATTATTGAACGAAAACATATACACTATGAAAAGGGTCATACACAACAATCGGATCGTCGTTATCGCATTTTTTACTGTATTCTCGGTGGCCTCATTGACAGCATCGGCCAACGGAAGTAAAACATTGCCGATCGAATTGAAATATACAGGTCACGTCAATAACCAGCCTTTATATAAACTGATCGTGAAAGGAAATGCCGAGCCGGATGAGTTTACGATCAGCATCAGGGACAGCAAAGGAAATATCCTGTTCCGCGAAAATATCAAAGGCGAAAGCTTCACCAAATCCTTCCTGCTGAATACGGAAGAAATGGGCGATGATGACCTGCATTTTGAGATCAGCAGCAAGAAAACGAAAAAGCTGGTGACTTATGAGATCAACCGCCACTCTCACCTGGTAGAAGAAGCAGTGATCGAACCTAAATAATAACTTATTAAAAAAGCACCAAAACAAATTGCCCCGGCCAAAGTCCGGGGCAATTTGTTTTGTGACACACTTCTGATACAGTGACTTCTATTTCTCCAGCATTCTTACCTCTCCTTTCTCCAGGTCATAAATACCCGCCACGATCTTCAGTTCGTTCTTCTCCGTCTTTTCTTTAAGAATGGATGACTGGCTCATCAACTGGTAAGTGGCATGGTGCAGGTTGGCTTCGATACAATGATCAAGGCGGTTCTTTTCATTGACAGCGATCTCTCTGATCTCCTGTTCATTTTTAATGCTGTCAACTATGTCTTTGATATGCCCCGGCGCTTCACCGCCTTCTACAAAAGCTTTAATGGCGCCGCATTGCTGATGACCTAATACAATGATCAACCCTACACCAAGATGTTCTACGGCATACTCAACACTTCCGATCTCCAGGCCACCCATGAGGTTGCCCGCAGTACGAATGACGAACAGGTCGCCAAGACCCTGGTCAAATATCAGTTCGGGCGGTACCCTCGAATCCGAACAGCTTATCACGACTGCGAAAGGATGCTG